>NZ_DATJWR010000391.1:0-73730 GCF_035501035.1 Paraburkholderia sp. | reverse complement strand
TCTGCGTGATCGCGCCCGCCATCAGGCCGGACATGATGTTCTCTTTTTGCTCCTTGCCGGAATCGAAGCCGATCAGCACGAGTTTCTTGCCCGACTCCTTGACGCCGATCGCCGCGCCTTCCGCCGAACCTTCATTGGCGCCGAAAATACCCTTGATGTTCGGATTGGCCTGGATCATGGTCTTGGCGATTTCCGCCGACTTCAGGTGGTCGCCTCCGCCGTACTGCACGGAAACGATCTTGATGCCCGGATGTTTCGACTTCATCTCGTTGAGAAAGCCGTCGCGGCGATCGATACCCGTGCGGCTCGTCTGGTCGTGCACGATCACACCGACTTCGCCGGAATTGCCGATCATCCCGGCCATCTTGTCGGCGGCGAGCGCGGCGGCGGCAAGATTGTCCGTTGCGCACGTCGTCAGCGGGATGTCGCTGTCCACGCCCGAGTCGAACGCGATCACCGGTATCTTGCTGGCCTGTGCGCGCTTGAGCAGCGGAATGGCCGCCTTGCTGTCGAGCGCGGCGATGCCCAGCGCTTGCGGTTTCTTGGCTAGCGCGGCCGAGAGCATGTCGATCTGCTTGTCGACCATAGCCTCGGTTTCCGGGCCTTCGAAGGTGATCGTGACGTTGTTCGCCTTCGCCGACTGTTCCGCGCCGGACTTCACGGCTTGCCAGAACTGATGCTGAAAGCCCTTCGAAATGAGCGGAATATAGGGTTGCTCGGCATACGCCAAACTGGACGCCCCGACGAGCGCGCCAACTCCGATCGCGACACTGATGAGTTTTCTTTTCAACATGGGGTTCTCCTCCTAAGGTGGGCTATCGACCTCCAGCCGTTGAGGGAGCCTTGCGGGACTCCCCGTTCTTTACTTGCTTCTACGACCTTCCCTATGAGCGCTTCCTGCGCCGCAAGATATCCGCATAGACGGCGAGGATGATGATGAGGCCCGTCACCACGATCTGCCATTCCTGCGCGACCGACATGATGCGCAAGCCATTGGTCAGCACGCTCATGATGAAAGCGCCGATGATGGTGCCAAGGATCGTGCCCGAACCACCGCTCAACGATGTGCCGCCTATCACGACGGCCGCGATGGCTTCCAGTTCATAACCCTGACCGAGCGCCGGTTGCGCCGAATTCAGGCGCGAGGCGATGAGCAACCCTGCAATGCCGCAAATCGCGCCACCAAGACCATAAATTGCGATCTTCCAGCGGTCGACATTCACGCCGGAAAGGCGCACGGCCTCTTCATTGCTGCCGAGCGCGAACGTATAGCGGCCAAGTGCCGTGCGGTTGAGCGTGATCGAACTGACAATCGCGAGCAGGAACAGGATCAGCACCGCGTTCGGCACGGGCACGCCAGGCAGTACGTATCCGATCAGTGAATCCTGCGAGATCCGGTAGAAGTTTTCGGTGTCGGTGAAATAGATGGGCTTGTCGGCGGAGACGACGAGCGAAAGCCCCTTGAGCAGCAGCATCATGCCCAGCGTGGCGATAAAGGGCGGGATTTTCATTTTCGCCGTCAGCGTTCCCGAAATGGTTCCGCACAGCGCGCCCGTTCCGATTGCGGCGAGCACGCCCGTCCACATCGGCAGATGCCAATCGCTGAGAAACACGCCGCAAATCACGGCCGTGAAAGTCATCAACGTGCCGACCGACAAATCGATGCCGCCCGTGATGATGACGAACGTACTGGCGATGGCCAGCACGCCGTTGACGGCCGTCGCCTGCAGAATGCCGAGGATGTTGTCCATCTGCATGAAAGCGGGCGACGCGAAGCTGAAAAAGATCAGCATCAGGATCAGGCTCGCGAAGGCGAGCAGCTTTTGCAGCGCAGTCGGTGAGAAAATGCGCGCCCTCAAGCCGGAGGCCCGTTTCTGGTTGGACAGCGCCGCCGTATCCGATTGCATTGTCATTGATTCGCCCTCTCGAGGCTCATGCCGCTTGCAAGGTTTCGCGCTGCGTCGCGAGATGCATGATGCGCTCCTGGGTCGCCTCGCTGGCGTAAAGCTCGCCAGTAATACGCCCTTCGCACATCACTACGATCCGGTCGCTCATGCGCAGGATTTCCGGAAGTTCCGACGAGATCATCACGATCGCCTTGCCCTGTTCGGCGAGCGCACGCAAAAGTTTGTAGATCTCGCTCTTGGCGCCCACGTCGATGCCGCGCGTAGGCTCGTCGAAGAAAAGCACGTCGCAGTCACGCTCGAGCCACTTCGCA
The DNA here is from genome assembly GCF_035501035.1 of Paraburkholderia sp. Taxonomy (GTDB): domain Bacteria; phylum Pseudomonadota; class Gammaproteobacteria; order Burkholderiales; family Burkholderiaceae; genus Paraburkholderia. The sequence continues at coordinate 71,512 of NZ_DATJWR010000391.1, read as the reverse complement.
ATGACGATCTTCTGCTGGTTGCCGCCCGAAAGCAGCCGCACAGGCTGTGTGGCGGAAGGCGTGCGAATGGCGAGCAGATTGATGAAATGTGACGCAGTCCTACGTATCTGCATGCGACGCAGGAACAGATTCAGCGAAAGGAATTTGCCGAGGTTGGACATCACGATGTTCGATTCGACGTCCATGCCGGTCGCGAGGCCGAAGCGCTTGCGGTCTTCGGAGAGATAGCCAATGCTGTGCGCGACGGCGTCGCTCGGACTCCTGATTGGCGCCTTCACACCTTTCACGAAGATTTCGCCGGATTCGACCGCGTCCGCGCCGAACACGGCGCGCGCGACCTCGGTGCGGCCGGCGCCCATCAGCCCGGCAAAGCCCAGTATCTCGCCCTTGCGCAACGTGAAGCTCACGTCCCTCACGAGCGGGCCGGCGTTCAGATGCTTCACTTCGAGCGCGATTTCCCCCTCGTGCGCCGTCCCTTGATAAGGCGCGACATCGGCGAGCGTTCTGCCGACCATCATGCCGATGATGGCCTGCACGCTCGTATCGGCGGTGGCAACGGTAGCCACGTATTCACCATCGCGCAATACGGTGACGCGATCGGAAATCTGCTTGAGCTCGTCCATCTTGTGCGAGATGTAGATGATCCCGACACCGCGCTCCTTCAATTGGCGAATGATGCGGAACAGTTCGGCGATCTCCGCGTCGTTGAGCGCGGAAGTCGGCTCGTCCATGATGAGCACGCGTGAATCGAACGACAGCGCCTTGGCGATCTCGACCATCTGCTGGCTGGCGACAGTGAGCGTGCCAACCACGGTGCGTGGGTCGAGATGCACGTGCATGCGCGCGAGAATTTCGCGCGCCTGGGCATTGAGCTTGTCTTCGTCGAGGAACAGGCCGAAGCGACTGCGCGGCTCCCGGCCGATGAACATGTTCTGTGCGATGGTCAAATGATTCATCAGCTGAAGCTCCTGATGAATGATGCCTACACCCGCGGCCTGGGCCTCACGCGGGCTCGCGAACGCAACGGGCCGGCCGTCATACGAAATATCGCCTGAATCGCGCGTGTACACCCCGGCGAGAATTTTCATCAGCGTCGACTTGCCCGCGCCGTTTTCCCCCATCAGCGCGTGCACCTCACCCGCCACAAGTTCGAATTGGACTTCGTGAAGCGCTCTCACGCCGGGAAAGCTCTTGCTGAGCTTGTTGACGGAAATAAGCGGAGTCATGGCGTTGATCCGCCGGCCACTGCGTGAGCGGCGTGGTTTGCATCGCGAGATGCACAACGATCAGATGTCGTGCGCTGCCTGTTGCCGCCAGTGACCCAAAGAGAAGCCAGACACATTGCCGGGGCCCCTTTATCCCATGTGCGGCGACCTTGTGATGCCGCACGAAACTGGTTGAGGTACGGGTATTGCTTGACGCAACCCTAAGGTGCGAAAAGATCCGGCCGTTCTTTCGCGGACCGTCGCAATTCCGCGACCACCTGATCGAGATGGTCGTGCATCGCCTTCGCCGCAGCGTCGGCCTTGCTCGCGCGAATGGCATCGAAAATGCGTTCGTGCTCTTCAAGCGTATGCACGAGCCGCTCGGGGCTCGCGAGCAATTGCCTTGCGCGATCCAACGCGTTACGCGATACAGCGACGATCTCTTTGACTCGCGGCAGGTTCACCGCGTCGAGCAGGATTTCATGAAAGGCCAGATCGAGCACATGAAACGCAAGACGCTGCCCGTTGCCGGCAACCTTGCGCTGCGCCTCCAGATTCTCGGCCAGTGCATCGATCGTGGCCCGGTCCTGCATCAGCGCGACGCCGCGTACCGTTTCGACTTCGAGCGCGCTACGAATGAACAGATGCTGGCGGATGTCGTCGAGCGCAATCGGTTTGACGCGCGTGCCGCGCTGCGGCAACACTTCGACAAGGCCCGCCTGGGCAAGCCTCGCCAGCGCCGCGGAAACCGGAAAGCGCGATACGCCCATCCGTTCGCAGACCGCCATCTTGTCGATCATCATTCCGGGTTCCAGCACAAGCGTCACGATCGCTTCTCTCAGCGCCTGTTCAACCGCGTCGGTCAGGCTGCCGCGTTCACTGCCCTTGATCTTTTGCAGTGCGACATAAGGATTGCCGGCGGCACTCGCTACATCGGGTGAAGAGCTCACGGCGCGCTTGATTTCCAGAAGACATGCTAGCATGCTAGATAGTGGATTCAGCGTTGTCAACGCGTGCAAACGCTGGGTACCAGGCCTGATACTCCGCCCTTTTTCCCGCCTCACTGCCGTACTTTGTACGCATACCTACGTATAGCCGTTCATCGTCGCTAGCAGGCCAAAGCCGTTCGCCGTCCCTCCGGAGGGAGTTCAGATGACCACGATCACAAGGCTTTCCGTTCGGGATATCCGCTTTCCCACTTCGCGTTCGCTCGACGGCTCCGATGCGATGAACGCGGCCCCCGACTACTCCGCCACTTATGTCACGCTCGAAACCGATTCGCCGCACAAATTTGCGGGACACGGTCTCACGTTCACGATCGGGCGCGGCAATGAAATCTGCGTTACGGCTGTCAATGCGCTGTCGCCACTAATCGTTGGCAAACGTCTCGAAGATATTGCCGCGAATATGGGCGCATTCTGGCGCGCAATTACGTCGGACAGTCAATTGCGCTGGATCGGCCCGGACAAGGGCGCGATTCATCTGGCTACGGCGGCTGTCGTGAATGCAGTCTGGGACCTGTGGGCAAAGTCGGTAGGCAAACCGGTGTGGAAACTGCTCGTGGATATGAGTCCCGAGGAACTCGTGCACTGTCTGGACTTTCGCTACGTGACGGATGCGATCACGCCTTACGAGGCGTTGGCCATGCTGCACCGCCGCGCGAAGACGAGGGGCGAGCGTGAAAAGGAAATGCTCGCGCAAGGCTATCCCGCCTATACGACCTCGGCGGGCTGGCTTGGTTACGACGACGACAAGATCCGGCGTCTCGCGCGCGAAGGCGTGGCGCAGGGCTGGACGCATTTCAAGCAGAAAGTGGGCGGCAATCTCGACGAAGACGTGCGGCGGGCGCGCATTCTGCGAGAGGAAATCGGCGAGAACCTGAAGCTGATGATGGACGCGAACCAGGTGTGGGACGTCGACGAAGCGGTTGCGAACATGCGGCGTCTGGCGGAATTCGACCCCTGGTGGATCGAGGAGCCCACGAGCCCCGACGATATTCTCGGCCATGCGGCGATCCGTCGGCGGCTGGGATCGATTGGGGTTGCAACGGGCGAGCACTGTCACAACCGCGTGATGTTCAAGCAGTTGTTGCAGGCGCAGGCGATCGACTTTTGCCAGGTGGATAGCTGCCGGTTAGGAGGGCTGAATGAGGTGATCGTCGTGCTGCTGATGGCGGCGAAATTCGGCGTACCCGTTTGTCCTCATGCGGGTGGCGTCGGGTTGTGCGAATACGTGCAGCACATTTCGCTGTTCGACTATATCTGCGTGTCGGCTTCGCTGGAGAACCGCGTGCTCGAGTATGTCGACCATCTGCACGAGCATTTTGTCGATCCTGTCGTGATCCGGAATGGCCGGTATATGGCGCCTCAGAAGCCGGGCTACAGCATCGAAATGAAGCCGGATTCGCTCGACAGGTACACGTTCCCTCAGGGTGAGGCATGGCAGCCTTAGCAGATGAGCTCCGAGCGCGCACTGACGACCTGCACTCCGTCGAGATGCTGGTAGTTGAATTGACTAATGGCGATGGTGGGTCGTTTGTTTGGGGCGAAGGCTCGCGAGCAACAGTTGCGGTGGAGAGAATACAGGCGGTCGGTCTCCAGGCTAACGCGCGCCAGCCACGGTCAGCCTCAGCGTATGAACGGCCGCGCCCGGCAGGAATGGCGCAGCGCCACCATGCACCCACGTTTCATGCCCTGCGATGAAGTACGGCGACATTGGGTTGCCCGACTGCCCGCCGGGCATCTCGAAGATCCCGACGTTCTCGCGCCCCGGCGACACGGCAAAGCGCTCGGAAGCGCCGAACACCGGCGACTGCACGCGCGGCATATTGATGTCGCCCGGCAGCGCATCGCGCGGCGTGCCAAGCCAGGCGCGCGCCCACGGCAGCCACGCCGGCACGAGCCGCGCGAACGGATGCGCGATTGCCGAGCGATTGCGATTTCCCCAGCGCGCATCTTCGAGCTTCATGCCCTTCGGCAACTGGCCGATCGCGCGGTCGATCCGTTCCAGCATGAACGCGCGCCAGTTCGCGAAGCCTTCGGGGATCCACGCGTGATGGTCGGCGAGCGTTTCCATCGTCGCTTCGTAACGCGAATTCGCCGCACGATAGCCAAGTTCGGGCGCAACCGCGCTCATCTGCTCGTCAAGCGCGCCGAACCATGCGTCGTACAGCGAGTAGTAGAACGCGCGTACCAGCCGGTAGCCGACCGCATCCCCATCTGCGCGGCCGTCCCAGGTCTCGACTAGCCGCCGGAATTCGGCGCGTTCGGGGTGCCCGTCGAGTGCGCGCGCATCGAGTGCGCCGAGCGCGACGCGTCGCCAGTATTCGATCCAGAATGCGCGGTCGTCGGTCTGCACCGCCAGCATGTCGCGCTCGGTCGCCTGCGGTATCGCAAGAAGATCGTTGCGGATCTGCGTGGCGCGTGCGCCGAGATCGGTGCCGGCATCGCCTACGCGCGCCGCCTCGTCCAGTGGCAGGATCCGGTTGTTCGCGGTCCAGATGCGGCCAGCCGGCGGATCGACGCGCACCGGGTACGCGCCGGGCGGCAGATACCCTTGCCAGCCCGTATACGTGTCGGAGCTGAACGGCAAGCTGGCCAGCGCCGCCGCGTTTACGTCTGCATCGGCAAAGCGTGGCAGCGGCCCGGCAAGCGTCCAGCCGATATGGCCTTGCGCGTCGGCAACCGTGAAGCTTTGCGTCGGCAGGCCGAAGGTCGGTGCGGCGTGCAACGCGTCGGCGACGTTCATGGTGCCTTCGAGCTGCATGAGATTCATGTTGACCGCCTGCCGGTCCTGCGCGACCCAATGCAATGCATATGGGTGCGGTCCGACAACGAGCTGCGGCCCCCAGCGCGTTTGCACGACCGGCAGATCGACGCTCGCGCCGCCGTTCACGCCGAGGCGCTCGTGGATCACCTGCGCCCTCTCCCATCCGCCGCCGGGGACACGGTAGCGCAGCGGATCGGCCGGGTCGCGCTGCAGCTCGACCAGATCGAGGAAGCGCCCGTAGCTGTTCGTGAACGCCCACGCGATATGCCCGTTGCTGCCGGCGACCACGAGCGGCGTGCCCGGCAAACTGACTCCCGTGATATGTCGCGTGCTGCCATCGGCCGCTGGATAGACCAGCGACACCCGGTACCAGATGTTCGGCAGTGCCAGGCCAAGGTGCATGTCGCTCCCGACCAGCGCGCCGCCGCGCGCGCCATGCGCGCCGTCGACCGCGAAGCCGTTGCTGCCGACCATCGAGTTGAGCGCACCTCCACCATCGACGAAACCGTCCACGCTGCCGAGCAGTCCGGTACCCTCCGGTTCGGCACCTGTGACCGAATGCGTCGCGGGCAGCCACGGCGGCGGTGTCGTGGGCAGCGCGGCGGGTGGTGGCTCCATCGCGCGCTTCCCGTCGAGCGGGGCATCCCAATGGCTTGTCGCCGGCAGCAGGAACGCAAGCAGATCGGACGGAACGCGCTCGCGCAGTGCCGCGCGCGACAGCACGTGCGATACCTGGACATATTGAAGGTCGAAGTACATCGCGTAGACGACAAGCACCGTGTCCTCGGGGCGCCACGCAGCCGGTTGTGTGTGCAGCAGCCAGTATTCGAACGGCCGCGCGCGAAGCGAGCGCAGGCCGTCATTGACGCCCGCCGTATAGCGTTCGATCAGTTGCCGCTGGTCCGCTGGCAACGCGGCGAGCGCGGCCTGTGCGTGCTCGCGAAAACGCAAGGGCCGGTCGCGCCGGTCCAGTGCGAGCGCCGCCGGTCCGATGAGCGCGCCCAACTCGCCGGCGGCGACCCGGCGCAGCAAATCCATCTGAAAGAACCGGTCCTGCGCGTGAATGAAACCGTTCGCATACGCAACGTCGTCGCGCGTGCTGCCCCGCACCGTCGGTACGCCGAGCGCGTCGCGCTCGATCGTCACCGTTGCGGACAGCGGCGCCGCATGCGTGCCGTCCAGTTGCGGCAGGCTGGCGCGCAATGTCAGCCAGCAGGCCAGCACCATAGCGGCCAGGACGATGACGACGATGCTCAACAGAATCAGCGGCCACGCGCGGCGCCGCTTTTGCGGGAAATGGCTCGAACGGGTCATCGCGGATCACGCCTGGCGTGGTTCAAAGCTTGCGGGCATCGCGACCAGATCGGCCGCACACCGCACGACCATAGCACGCCGCGTGGAGCGCGATACGCGTGGGCGGCGCGCTCCATACCGATCGAAAGCGAGCCGCTACACAGGCGCTAAACGGAACGAAGCGCCAAACGTCGGATGAAACGCCATCGGTAATACCCCTGGCGGGGCGTCAGTCGGTGACTAGAATGGAAGGTGCTGCCCCTGATTGGAGGACAAGCCATGAAGAAAGAAACCCGATTCATGCTGGGTATCCTGCTCGGCGTTGCGGGCGTTTTTCCCGCGCTCGCACAAACATCGCCCGTCTCGTCGTATCAGCCGGCGCCCCTGACACGCGCGGATGTCGAAGCTGACCTCGTCGCCTGGCGAGCCGCGGGATTCAAACCACCCATAAACTATGAGCACTACCCGGCCAACGCCCAACAAGCGGGCCGGATCGTCGCCGAGCAACGGGCGAAGCCGCTCGGGCAGTAGTCGAGCGAACCAGCGGGCGGGCGGCGCAGTAGCCGTCGAACGCCCTCCCTGTTAGCATTCTTTGCTTCGCAACGCGGCGCCGCGTATCACCCGCGGCGCCGCCGGTTCCTGCCGGCGCCACCGCTCCAAACCGTTCCCTTCTCCCGATCACTCATCGACCGGGCACCAGCGCGATGACCCGAAGCGGGCTGCCCGAGCCCGCTTGAATCTTCAGAGGCGCGGCGAGAATCACGGCGCCAGTCGGCGGCAGCTCGTCGAGGTTCCTCAGGCACTGCAACCCGTAACGGTTGGCCCCGTGCATCAGCGTATGGCATGGGTAAGGAACAGGCCAGGCATAGGACTGGCCCGCGTCGGTGTTGATCGTTTCAACGCCAAAGCCAAGCACATCCCGTTCGTGAATCAGCCACTCCACGGCTTCTTGCGTCGGCCCCGGCGTATGTGCGCCGTCCTCCCCCATGTTGACGAACTCGGCGGCATCGGTGCGTCTGGACCAGTCAGTGCGGAACAACACCCACGCGCGAGCCGGAATTTTGCCGTGCTGCGACTCCCAACTTTCGAGGAAGGCTTTCGTAAGCAGCCAGTCGGGGTTCGCCGCCACCTCCTTGCTGGCGTCGATCACGACTGCCGGCGCAATGAAGTCCTTCACGTCGATCGTGTCGACCGAATTGCGCGCGTGATCCTTGCCGGTAACCCAGTGAACCGGCGCGTCAAAGTGTGTGCCGGTATGCTCGCCGCATGAGAAGTTATTCCAGTACCACCCGGGGCCCTTCTCGTCGTAATGGCTGATTCGCTCCATCTTGAAGGCCCAGACTTGCCCGAATTCAGGCGGCAATTGCAAGGCGGGGAAATCTGGCGAAAGTGTCTGCGTCAGATCGACCGCACGAACCCCTCCGAGCGTGAGTTCGCGAGCGAGTTGGTCGAGAATGGTCGTCATTGATTCATTCCTATCCGTGATAATTGGACCAAGGTTGAATTCCCCCCAAAAAACATCGCACTGCTTAGTCTTAGGGCATCGACTCCCGCGCGTTGCGGGCAGTGCGTGCGAAATCAGGCCAATGCGTGCCGCGCGAGCGCTTCCCGAAGCTTCTTGCCATGCTCGTCGGCCAATGCGGCCTCGCGCAGCTCACGCAGCGTGGCGGGTGCCAGCCTCGCGCCCGCACGGGTCACGGCCGCCATTACGCTTTCATAGTTGGCCAACCCACGCGCGTGCGTATCGCCGTAGCCCTTCACGAGCCTCTGGCATTGCGCGACCTCGAAGGCGAGCGCCGGGTTGTACTGCGCCGCTTCGCGCACCCGACTCAGCCAGTGTTCGATACGCGCATTTTCCATCTCATAGCGCAGCGTGGCGCGACGCCAGCCGCGCATGCGCGACACCATGTAAAGCAGCAGGTATCCGCGCAGCGAACTCGTGGCCACCACCCGACCGGAGCACGTGATACGGCGCCCGAGGCGATGCACCCAGTGCGGACGCATCAGCCAGCGGCCGATCGAAGCAGGCAAGGTCTCGCAGATTTCCTCCAGACGCGGATGCATGAACTCGTTGATCGCGAGCAGTTGACCGTCTTGCGCCCGCACTTCGTTGCGTACCCGCTCGAAGCGTGAGCCGCGTGTCTTGAGGTCTGCTACGCGGATCGTGTCGTCGTACGACATCCACAGCGCGAGGTGGCGCGCCGTTTCGCGCACGAGTGCGATGTCCCGTTGCCCGAGCGAGTGCTGCCATTGAACGAGGCGATCGAGATAGAGCCCTGCGTACTGGGGATCCTGGTAGTCGATCAGCCGGCGCACGCCCTCGATCGCGATTGGCTGAACCTCGGTGGAAAACTGGGTCCGAACGCGCTCGACGAGCGCCGCCACCTTTGCGTTTCGTGGCCTCGCCTCAAGGCCAGCCGTCGCGGCATTTTCACTAACGCCTGCTGGCTGCTCGACATCGTTCGCCTTTTGGTACGCCATGCCGAACGCATGCAGACTCGGCTTGACGCCAACCCCGCCGCGCGCGATGGTCGCCTCGAACTGCTCGCGGCTGAACGGCAGCACGCCCGTGCCAGCCAGCGCGCCAAACAGCACCGCGCTGATCACGCTGCCTGAGGCTTGCGCCGCCTGAGCCATATCGAAGCTCACGAAACGCTTTGCCGCCTTGCTCGCATGCGCGATCAGCGCGCCGCTATCCACGAGCCCGTCGCCCATTGCCGACTTCTCGGCTATCGAATAGACACGATGCGTAGAAGCCACGAGCGTGGTGCGATCCGCCGTCACGAGGCCGCGCTGCACCGCGCGTCCTGCTTCCATCAGCTCGGAGGCGAGCACGATGTCGACGTCGCCCGGCAGCGGCATCAGCGCGAGCACCGGCGTGCGGCCAGCACGCTCCGCGAGCTCTCGTGGAAACAGCTCGACATAGTAGATGGTCGCGCCGGTGCGTTGCGCCACCCCCGGCACCGAAGTCGTCTGCGCGTAGTAGCCGTTGTGTTCGCCGAGATCGACGATCCAGTCGGCGAGCACGCCACCGCCCTCGCCGCCCATGGCGAGAATCGCTATCTTGATCGGTTGGGCTTTCATGATCGAGGTCTTGCTCATCAAAACGTATATTGGGCACGGCGCTCGGCGTCGCGGCGCTGTAGCCAGCCAATCAGGCTTGCGCGGACACGCTGGCGCAGCCTGTCCATGCGTGTGGGGTTGCTGACGATCTGCGCACGATAAAAGGACGGGCACAGCACGGCCGCATGTGAAACTTCCCCACACAGCCCACAGCCGACGCAACTATCGAGCACCGTTGCCACCGGGTCGGTGCGCAGCGGATCGGGATTGGGCTTGACGGAAAGCGACGGGCAGCCCGAGAGCCGGATACACGAGTGGTCGCCTGTGCAGGTGTCGGAGTCGACGCCAAAACGCTCGCGCACCACACGCTCGCCGGCTGCGATCGCCTTGCGCACCTGCGGCTTTTCGCGGCGCTGCTTATTGAGCATGCATTCGCTCTGCGCGATGAGCACCTTCGGCCCTTTCGCGCTGGTGGTCAGTGCCTCCTTGAGCGTCGACATCATCGATTTGAGGTCGTAAGTACGACGAATCGTACGCACCCACTCCACCCCCACACCGCGCACCGCGCGCTCGATCTCGTGACCGGTGCTGCGCGTCGGGTTGAGCGCACTCGACGAGAGAATGTCCTGGCCGCCCGTTGCCGACGTATAGCTGTTGTCGACGATGACGGTGAGATTGTCGCTTTTGTTGAAGACCGCGTTTGCAATCCCGCTCGTCAAACCGTTGTGCCAGAACCCGCCGTCGCCCATGACCGAGATCGCCCGCTTGCCCGCCGGCGCGTTCATCGCCGCGGCGCTCGCACTACCGAGGCCATAGCCCATCGTCGTGCTGCCGAGATTGAATGGCGGCAGGATCGAGAACAGGTGGCAGCCAATATCGGCGCTCACGTGGTGCGGCCCGAGTTCGCGCTCGACCAGCTTCATCGCCGTGAAGATCGGCCGCTCCGGGCAACCCGTGCAGAAGCCGGGCGGACGTGCGTGCACATTCTCGTCTAGCGCGGGCACCTGGCCGGTGGCGGGTACGGCCTCAGTGGTGGCCGGCGCCGAAGAAGGCGGCGCGGCCACGAGCGGAATCACCCTGCGCGCGGCGGCCGGAGCCGGCGCGGGTGCAAGCACGCCATAGCGCGCGAGGAACGTGCGCAGGCCCTTCAACACCGTGGCCGTGTTGTACTCGCCGGCGAGCGGCAACATGTCCTTGCCATGCAGCACCACGGCAGAATCGGCCTGACGAAGAATCGCACTGGCGTTCTGCTCGACGAAGTTCGGCTGCCCTTCCTCGATCACGAGCACGGCGCGCTTGCCTGCGCAAAACCGCTGCCATTCGGAGTCGATGAGCGGATAGGCGACGTTCATGACGTAAAGCGGCACCTTCGATTCGCCATAAACGTCCGCGAGATCCAGGCGCTCCAGCGCGCGCAGCACCGTGTTGTAGCTGCCGCCCTGCACGGCAATGCCGATGTCCGCGGCGTCCGCTGAGAAGCACTCGTTGAGCCGCCTTTCCTCGATGAACCTCACGGCCGCCGGCCAGCGATGCTTGATCTTTTCCTGCTCGTGCAGGAAGCTTGCGGGCGGCAGCACGATGCGGTTCACATCGCGAGCGGGATTTTCGAGTGCATCCTTGATCGAGAAAGTCGACGCGCGGTTGTCCGCTGCGACGAACTGCCCGTGCACGTGACACGCCCGAATGCGCAATTGCAGCATGACGGGTGTATTGCTCGCCTCGGAGAGGTCGAAGCCGTCCTTCACTGCCTGAACGATGCTCGGCAGGTTCGGGCGCGGGTCCAGAAGCCAGATTTGCGACTTCATCGCGAATGCGTGGCTGCGCTCCTGCATGATCGACGAGCCTTCGCCATAGTCCTCGCCGACGATGATGAGCGCGCCGCCCTTCACGCCGCCCGAGGCGAGGTTCGCGAGCGCGTCCGAAGCGACGTTGGTGCCGACCGTCGCCTTGAATGTCACCGCGCCGCGCAGCGGATAGTTCACCGAAGCCGCCAGCGACGCGGCGGCTGTCGCCTCGCTCGCGCTGTTTTCGAAACGGATGCCGTGATCTGCCAGGATGTCCTGAGCATCTGCCAGCACGTCCATCAGATGCGATATGGGTGCGCCCTGGTAGCCGGCCACATACGCCACGCCGGACTCCAGCAGCGCCTTGGTCACCGCGAGAATGCCTTCGCCGCTGAAAACCTCGCCGGCTTTCAGGCGCAGTTTCTTCACTTCCTCAACAAATGACCGCTCGGCCATGGTGTTCCCTGTTGTTGATGCGATCCGGCACAACTGCTCGAAGCCATGTCGCCGAATTTGCACTGCGAGGAAGGGCCGGTTGTTTGACTGGCCCCTCCGTCGGGTTGTGCGCGATGCACAACCCGGCGCTCGAGTCGTTCAGACGCTGGCGGCATTAGCGACCACCGCTTGCGCCAGGCGCTTGCGGTAGACGAAGTACACGACAGAAACCGCGATCAGCCAGGGCACGCCGACGATCCAGGAGATGTTCCAGAACTCGGTGTCCAGCCCCATCGTCACCAGAATCGCGCTCAGCAGCGCAATACCGGTGATTTGCGCGATCGGAAAGAACGGCATGCGCACCGGCAGCTTGCGGCCCTTCCATGCGCGGCGAAAGCGCAGGTGCGTAGCCAGGATCACGATCCACACGAAGATGCCGCCGAACAACGCGATCCCGAACAGATAGTTGTACGCGAGCGGGCTGAAGAAGGACACCGCTGCGGCTGCCAGAATGCCGGCGCCCGAGATGAGCGTGGCGACGAGCGGGGTGCCGTTCGCCGTCAGCGAGCCGAGCCAGCGCGGCGCATAGCCGCCGCGCGAGAGCGAGAACAACGTGCGCGAGGCGAGGTAAATGTTGGTGTTCATGCTCGAGAGCGCCGCCGTGATCACCACGAAGTTCATGAGCCCCGCCGCGTGCGCAATGCCTGCGTGCTCGAACAGCTTCACGAACGGGCTTTGCTGCACCACCTTCGCACCGGCTTCGGTCCACGGGAGATACGCGACCATGATGCCCAGCGCGAGGATGTAGAAAAGCGTGAGGCGCAGCACCATCGAGCGCAGTGCATGCGGAATCGCGCGCGACGGATCTTGCGCCTCGCCCGAGGTCACGGCCACGATTTCCACGCCGTAGAACGAGAAAATCGCCATCAGCACGCCCATCCACACGCCGCTGAAGCCATGCGGCATGAAGCCGCCCGGCAGGCCGGTCAGATTGTGCAGACCAACGGCGGGCGTTCCGGTGCCGATACCAAACACGTGCGCGAGCCCGACCACGATGAAGCCGAGGATCGCCACCACCTTGATCAACGCAAACCAGTACTCGAACGAACCGAAGTTGGTCACCGACCGGCAGTTGATGTAAGTGAGCGCAATGCCGAACGCGATGGACCACAGCCACACCGGAATGCCCGGGAACCAGAAGCCCATATAGACGCCGACGGCAATCGCTTCACCGCCCACGGCGACGACCTCGATGATCCAGTACGTGTAGCGCACGACGAAGCCGGCCCAGCGGCTCAGGTACATCTCGGCGTAAGTGCCGAACGAGCCTGCGGTCGGATGCGCAACGGCCATCTCCGCGAGGCTGAATACCATGATCACGGCGATCAGTGCGGCGATCGCGTAGCTGATCAGCACCCCAGGGCCCGCGTAGCCAATCGCAATGCCGCTGCCCATGAAAAGGCCCGTGCCGATTGCGCCTCCAATGCCGATCATCGTGATCTGCCGCTGCGTCAAGGCTTTATGCAAGCCCTTCTCGCGCGCGGTAATGTTTGTCTCTTCCATGTCGTGATTTCCTTTGTGTTTGTATTTCGCAAGCGAATCAGACTTCGGGGAGCAATGCCGACAACGTATCGAGCACGCCATGCGTGGTCAACATGCCTGGTGACATGCGTACGGTGCTACCTCGCGTATCCACGAGCACACCGTGCTTTGCCAGAGTCGCCTCCAGTTCGTGTGGATCGACGTGTGCGGGCAGATCCGCCATCACGCTGCCCCCGCGCTGCGCGTCGTCGCGCGGCGAGCGCACCGTGTATCCCTTTGCGTCGGCGAGCGCAATCAACCGGCGCGACAGCGCAAGGTTGTGCTCACGCATGCCGAGCGCCGCGGGCGAAAGCCGCCATGCAAGGCCGGGGCTCGAAGCGACGAACGGCAAGAACGATGGCGTGCCGCTGTCGAAACGGCGTGCATCGGGGGCCAGTGAAAAGCGCGCGAGATCCCAGTTGAAGGGATCGGGCTGGCTGAACCAGCCTTGCACGAGCGGCGCCATGTCGCTGTCGAGCAGCTTCGGGGCGAGGTACGCGAGCCCGGTACCCGGCGCGCCGCACAGCCACTTGAGCGTGGTGGTCGCGACGAAATCTACGGCTGGCTGCGTGACATCGAAATCGAGGATGCCCGCGCCCTGTGTGATGTCGACCGCAATGAGGCTGCCCTGTGCCCGTCCGTGCGCGGCAAGCCGCGTGACGTCCGCCCGTTTCGAAGCGGTCGACGTGACCCAGGTGACGATCGCCAGCGCCACGTCTTCCTGCCAATGCGCGATGAATTCGTCGTCGCTCACATAGGCGGCGCCCGGTGCGAGCGGCACGGTATCGAGCGTGAAGCCGAGTATGGGTTCGAGCCCGCGCAGCATGTAGTGGAGGCTCGGAAAACAGTCCCCGGCGATCAGCACGCGGCGGCCAGCCAAACGGTCACGACCGAGCGCACCGACAAAGCGTGCAAACGCGTCAGTAACGTTCTCCGACGCGAAAACAGTGTGGGCCGGAGCATTGACCAACGTCGCCCACTGATCGAGCACCTGCCTGCGGGCGGCGAGACCGTAGTCCCAGCGTTTCAGGTCCGGGCGGCACCAGCTCGACGCAAACGTGTCGAGCGCGGAACGAACCGCATCCTCCTGCCCCGGAAACATGCCGACCGAGTGGTAGAGCAGCCACCCTGAGCGATCGGAATCGGCTGGATGAGTCATATTCTGGTTTCCTTATTAATTTGAGCGGGGATGGCGTCAGAACATGTGGCGGATGCCCACCGCCACGCCGGTCTGGTTGTTCTTGCCCGGCAGTTCGGTATACGCGCCGCCCGAAACGTGGTTGTAATCGACGGTCCCGTACACTTGCGTGGCCTTCGAAAGCGAATACTCGGCCAGCAGTACGCCGGTGTAGCGCTCGCCGTTGTTGCCGGCGAAACCGTTGATGTTGTGCATGTCGTCGTAGTAGAACGCGCCAGTCAGCGCCAGTGCGGGCGTGGCCTGGTAATTCACACCGGTATAGAGCGTCATGTCGCGACGCTTGTTGGCGGAGAACGAACCGGTGGCGACGGTGCGGCTCGGGTCGTTCAGCGCCTCGTCGACGAAGCCGGTAGCGTCCTGTCCACCCATGTAACCGGCGAACAGCGTGGCCGGGCCGGCGGCATACTTCGCACCGAGACCCCACATGCGCTGGATGTTGTTGTTGATGTCACGCGTTTGCTGATACGTGCCGCCGAAGCTTGCCGGACCGAGGTCGTAAGAGGTGCGCAGGCTCCAGGACGAACTCTCGCTCAGACTGCCGGGCTGGTTGCCGAAGCCGTAGGTCGCGCCCAGATGCAGACCGCCGAACTGCCCCGCATAGGTCGCGGCGTTGTCGATACGCCCGACCGTCATGAAGAAGGGCCATGAGTTGGCCGTGTAGTTGCCGACGGTCAGCGGATCGAAGTCGCCGAAGAAGTTGAACGCCTCCGTTCCCTGGCGGCCGAGCGTGACGGTGCCGAGTTTGCCCGCGAGACCCACATAAGCGTAGCGGCCAAAGATCCGGCCGCCCTGGTCGAGCTGGCCGGTCTGCGGCTCGAAGCCGCTTTCGAGACGGAACACCGCTTTCAGTCCGCCGCCCAGGTCTTCTTCTCCCTTCAAGCCCCAACGGCTATTGGTGATCGCGCCGTTGGTCAACTGCACCAGGTTGCCGTTTGCCGCATCTGAATTATTGGTGAAGCGAATGCTCTGGTCGACAATGCCGTACAGCGTAACGGAGCTTTGCGCGAAGGCGGTGCCCGTCAAGCCGATCCCCAGGGTCGCGATTGCGGCGTGGAGTTTGCGTTGCATGATTTAGTGTTGTCTCTCGTTTTTAGGTAGATAACTGCCCGGCGGTGACCGCCGGACATGGGTGCAGCAAAATCCCCGCGCAACAGGCTGGTCTAGCGCCTGCCGCGCAACAGCGTTTCGAGTCGATCCATGGCTTGCATCAGGCTGGCGTCGCTGCGCGCGTAGCACAGTCGGATCTGTTGTGCGGACTCCTGACCGAATGCGATGCCCGGCGCAAGCCCCACCCTGGCCTCCTGCACTGCGCGCTTGCAAAATTCGAGCGTATCGGTCACGCCATCGATACTGAACATCAGGTAGAACGACGCGCTGGTCGGTATCACATGCAGACCCGCGAGCGCGCGCAGACGCTCGAGCGCGATCTGTCGACCGCCACGGCAGCGCGCGACGAACGCCTCGACGACAGGCTCGCCCTCGTTGAGCGCCACCGCCGCCCCCGCCTGCAAGAACGCCTGGCCGCCGCTCGTGTTGAACTGGATCAGCTTCTCGAAGGTGTCGACCATCGTGCGCGGATACACGAGCCAGCCCATGCGCCAGCCGGTCATGAGCCATGCCTTGGAAAAGCTGTTGATCACGAATACCGGGTCTTCTGGCGAGGCGATTTCCAGCATCGAAGGCGCATACGGCCGGTCGTAGACGATGCGCTGGTAGACCTCGTCGGCAAGGATCGCGATGCCGCGCGAACGCGCGAATTCGAGCAGTTGCCGTTGTTGCCCGGCTTCCATCATCCAGCCGGTCGGGTTACCCGGCGAGGCGTAATAGATCGCCTTCGTGCGCGCGTCGCACGCATCGATCAACCGCTGCAGGTCGAGATGCCATCCTTCTTCGCCATGGTCGAGCGACACGCTGCGAACCTCGCCGCCGGCTATCGTGACGGCGCGCAGGATGTTGGGCCACGAGGGCGTCACGCACACCACGTTGTCGCCCGGCTCGATGATCGCTTGCGCCACGAGCATGACCGCATTCATGCCCCCGCACGTGACGGCGATGCGCGAGTCTTCGACGTGTATTGCGCACAGGCGGTCGTAGTACGCGCGGATCGCATCGCGCAACTCCGGGATGCCACGATTGGGTGAATAGAACGTGTGCCCGGCTGCCAGCGCACGACTGGCGGCGTCGCTGAATGCCTTCGGCGTCGGCAGGTCACTCTCGCCCGCCCACAGGCCGATGACGTCGCTTCTTCCGGCACCCATGCGCCAGACGTCGATGATCGGCGAATCGGGCATCGCGGCGATCGTGTCTCTCGTGATGTTCATCGTATCCTCAAGGAGTCCGATCAAAATGAAAGGCAGCCGTCCGGCAATGAGCGGCGCGCGTCTTCACGCGCCGCAAGAAAGCCATCCTTTACCAGGTCGATGTCGTTGGCGCACACGCCCATCCGGTATCCGCGCTCGAACGCCTGGCGCGCAGCGCGCACGTTGCCGGTGAAGATGCCGCACGGCAAGCCGTTTGCCGTGGCGGCACGCAGGATGCGTTCGCAATCGCTGTCGATCACCCCGCTATCGCTGGTGCCGCGTGACAGGGCAAGATCGCCCGTTCCGATAAACAGATAGTCAACGCCCGGCGTCTCGGCGATGGCCTCGACGTTCTCCACGCCCTCCACCGTTTCGATCATCAGGCCGATTGCCACTTCGCGATCGGCAGCCCGCATCGCTTCGAGACCTGCCCGCAATGGCCGGACGCCCCCGGCGGAACGCTTTCCCGCTGGCGGGTACCGTCCTGCCGATATGGCCCTGTATGCGTCGTCCACGGTTTCGACGAGCGGCACCAGCACGGAAGCGGCGCCGGCGTCGAGCGCCTGTGCGATGGCGCTGTGCGAATTCTCCGCGCAGCGGGCAATCACCGGGACCTGCGCACCGGCAACGCCAATTGCCGATTCGAGCGTGCCGCGCTCCCACAGGCCGTGCTGAAGATCGAGGACGACTGCGCCGGGTTTTGCATGAGCGGCAAACTCCGCCACCGGTACGCTGCCAAGCGCGAGCCATATCAGATGAAGGTGCCGATCACCGGCCAGCAACGGCTTGAGCGAGCGAAAAAGCATGGATGGGCGTCTCGTTCGTGGTGTGTTTCGCCTGGCTACAACTGCCTTGCCGGTCGAAAACTGAATTCAATTTTGCAATGGGAGGAACATTACTGTGGATATATTCGGGTGTCAACGAAATACGCCCCCGGAAACGGATTAGACCCGCTGCAGCGCACTGATTTACAAGGGACTCGGGGTTTTACCGGGACGGGTTTTCACTCTGATGCCTGCCTCATCCAAAGCAGCAGATGGCAAGGCAATTGGGCGTGTGAGGCTGATCGCCGATTACGCGATGAAAGGTCGCTACAAGCACTTCGAGTTTGTACGGTCACTACGGCCCGGAGGCGCCTGACCTGCCGGACCGATGTCTTGACAATCCACTCACTGCCCATCAGAATCCAGGAGAATTCTGAATTCAGAATAGAAAAATGTCCATTATGACGACAGGAATCGACAAAATTGCAAGGACGCCCACCAGGACCGCCCTCAAGCAGACGACGCTGACCGAAACGATCTACCAGGAAGTGCGCGGTCGGTTGCAGCGCGGAGATATTGGGTCGAACGAGCGCATTCTGGACTACGAAATAGCCGACGAGTTTGGCTGCACGCGCATGCCCGTTCGACAGGCGCTGGTGCGGCTCGTCAACGAGGGGTATCTGATCGGCACCACTCGCGGCTTCGTTATGCCCAGACTGACGAATGACGATATCCACGAAATCTTCGAAGTCCGGCGGCTGCTTGAACCGAGCGCGGCAGCCGGCGCCACCGCCGCACTAACGGACGAACAGCAGGCTGCATTGAAGCGTGCCTACCAGAAGGCCGTGCGAGCCTGTGAGAAGCAGGACGGGGCTGCGATGATTGCTGCCAACGTGGAGTTTCGCGATGTGTGGCTTTCGGCCGTACAGAATAGTCGCCTTCAGGACACGATCAGGCGCTTCACCGACCACGCGCAGCAAGTCAGGTCGCTCACGCTGACCGACTCTTCCACCCAGAATATCGCCCTGGCGGGCATGCGTGACTTGCTGGAAGGCTTTCTTGAGCGTGATTCGAAGCGTGTAAGGACCATCATGCTCGAATTCATTCTCAACGCTGAACAGCGATATTTCGTGTTGGTAGACGGTCAGGATTCTTGATCGAAACATCGCGCGCATGCGTTTTGTTCTGCCTGCGCCTCCCGCCGCAATCTGGTCCGGCAATGCACCGGGCCATCACAAGACAGAAAAGAAGACGGAGCCGCCCCTGGCGAACCTGGCATGAATAAGTCGAACCTGCAGCACGGATACAGGTGGCGTACGGGGGTGGAGACAACCCTCGTGATACTCGGCTCCGCCGTTATCGCCCTGAACTACTATGTGCTGCTCCAACCGAACCAGATTTTGCCGCCTGGTCTTGGCGGACTGCTGGCGTTCGCATCGCGTCGATTCGACCTGCCCTTCGATGTCGTCTACTTCGCGGTCAATATCCCCCTGTTTCTGGTCGGATTCCGCGTAGTGGGATTACGTTTCCTGATGCTGAGCCTGGCTGGCACCGTGGCGACTTCGCTTTTTCTCAGGCTCTTCAGCGAAGTACCGGGCATACATGGGCTGGTTATCGGAACCCTGCTCGGTGGCTTGCTGAACGGCGCCGCGATCGCCGTCATTCTGATGTGCCGGGGGTCCACCGGCGGGATGGATATCGTCTGTGTGGTGCTGTCTCGCAGGTATCCGCGTTTTAGCATCGGGCAGTTTTCATTTTTTCTAAATACGTTCGTCATCCTGATTTCTGGGGCCTTCCTCGGCGTGACGAGCATGTTGGCCACCCTGATCGCAATCTTCCTTGCGGGCAAGGGAGTGGATTGGGTCATGCATTGGGGAACGCGCTGGCGGTACGCTGAGAAACGCCGAATAACGGGTGCAATGAGGGGCTGAAAATTGCGCCCCAACGGTGCCGGGACTTTGTCAGAATGGGCAGCACGCACGATGCTGCGTGTTTTCAAAGGAGATTTCGATGGCCGAGCTTCTCACTTGCCTGTGGTTCGATGAAGGCAGAGCACGCGAGGCGGCGGAGTTTTACGCCGCTACATTTCCCGAGAGCCATGTCGATGCGGGCCATGTATCGCCCATACCGGGCGTGGGACAGGGTCCGGAGCTGCTGGTCGAGTTCACCGTACTCGGCCGGCGCTTCCTGGGCTTGAACGGCGGGCCCAACTTCAAGGCGAACGAGGCGGTCAGTTTCATAGTCGAGACCGATAGCCAGGAAGAGACCCACCGCTACTGGAACGCCATTCTCGACAAGGGCGGCGAGGAATCCGCTTGCGGCTGGTGCAAGGACCGCTGGGGCTTTTCTTGGCAGATCACGCCAAGGCGGCTGCTCGATTTCATCACTGGGCCAGATCGCGATGCCGCAAGGCGTGCGATGGAAGCGATGATGAAAATGAGAAAAATCGAGATCGCCGAAATAGAACGCGCTGCGGCCGCAACCGGTTAAGGCCGAACGAATCACCGCGTGCCGGCGCACACAGCACCGCAGCCCCAAAGCTGCGCGCCCGAACTGAGCGGTTGTGCGCTGTTCGGGCGCACCCGGTGCGCGAAACCCTGCATATCCTATCGCTCGTGCGCCAGCCATATCTGTCGAGCGTGCTGCCGATGTATGTCATATTTGCGCTGTGCGTGCCCGCTGCGGTTCCGTTCGCGCGCCGCGCACCGTTCGCCGCGCTGGCCTCCAGCCTGCTGCTCTGGGCCTTCGCGCCGCCGCTCCCCGCGCTGCTCAGCGCCAGCGAAGTCGGCAACTGGTTGTTCGACCCGTTCGCGTGGCAGTTGATGTTCGTGTTGGGCATGCTCTGCCGGCTGCACCCGGTGCCGCCCGGCTTCAAGGATTCGGAAATGGCGCGCTGGCTCGTACGGTTCGCTTTCGCTGCGGTAGCGATGTTCGCGGCAGTGAAACTGCTCGTCCTGACTCAACCCATGCCTGGGGAAATGAAACAGCATCTGGCATTCGCACGTGCCGTCAACTTCATCGTCATTGCGATGGTCGCGGCGTATTTCGTCCATCGCGGAACCGTTGCGCGCATCGCCGCGCATCTGCCGTCCGTCTTGACGGTGGGCCGTACGGGGCTCGTGTGCTTCGTCGGTGGCACGCTCATCTCGGTGATCGTGGATACCGCGATGCCCCGCGCCCTGCACGGCGCGGCCGCATTCGCGGCGGCGCTGGCCGGCGACGCCGTCGCGATCGGCGCGACGCTCATGCTCGCAAAGGCCTGGCGCGGCATGCTGCGCCACCAGAAGGCGCGTACCGCCGTCAACGGCGCCGGCTGCCGATGATGCATCGGAGCGCCTACGCATTCGAAGCTTTCAAGGCGATGGCCATCGCCGCATCGGCGCTCATCGCAAGCGGCCACGCTCTCGCCCAGCACGCGCCTGCGCTGCCGCTGCACTGCACCGACCTGGCCGGTGCGCTGCTGCCGGCCGCCAGTATCGGGTTGCCTACCCATGGGGCGCTCGTGCAGACCGCCACACTGATTGCCGCAACCGCGACCGGCAACCTCAATGGCGACTATTGCCGCCTGACCGGCGTGATTCGCGCGCAGAGCGCCGGGACCCCGGATATCCGCTTCGAAGTGAATTTGCCGAGCCGCTGGAACGGCCGCGCACTGCAGTTCGGCGGCGGAGGCTATAACGGCGTGGTCGTGACGGGAACCGGGCCCATGCCCTTCTCGCCGGACCGCGCTCCGCTCGCGCGCGGCTACGCGACCTTCGGCGATGACTCCGGCCACAACGGCACGTCGTCGGAAGCGAACTTCGGCCTGCTCGAAGAGGCCGTGACGAACTTCGGCTACGCGCACCTGAAAAAGACGCACGACGTTGCGCTCGCGCTGATCGTGCGCGGTTATGGCCAGCCGCCGGAGCACACGTATTTCGCGGGCGGGTCGACGGGTGGCCGCGAAGGCTACACGGTGATCCAGCGCTATCCCGACGACTACGACGGCGTGATTGCGAACTCCCCCGCGCTGAACTTTTCCGGCGTGCGGCTGACAGGCGTGGTGGTCGGCCAGCACGAATACCGCACGTCTGGCGGCTATCTGTCGCCGCAACTGCTCGAGCACGTGTACGAGCGCACGATGCAGGTGTGCGATACGTTCGACGGCGCTGCGGACGGCATCATCAGCGACGTCGAAGGCTGTCGTGCGAAAGAGCCGGAGATCATCGAATCGCTACGCTGCGCGGCGCAAGATCGATCAGGAGACCAACACGATTCCGATGACTGTCTTACGCCGCCACAGCTAGCCACGCTCGAAAGCCTGCGTGACGGCTTGCGCCTACCCTATACGCTCGCCTGGAACGTGAACCGCTATCGCGGCTACAACGTCTTCCAGGGAACGCGCTTCACGAGCGCGCTGGGTCTCGCGCATTCGGAAGAACGGCTGCCGCAACTGGCGTTCGTGCCCAATGGCTACCTGTTTTCGCAGGGCGACGCCTACATCAAGTACTTCGTCACGCACGATCCGGCATTCGATTCCACCACCTTCGACGTGATGCATCCTGGCCGCTATCAGGAACGCCTCTACACGCTTTCGGCAACGATCGGCGCGATGAACCCCGACGTCTCGCGCTACATTGCGCGCGGCGGCAAACTGATCACCTTGCAGGGGCTCGCCGACGAGGTCATCAGCCCGAACCAGACCATCGCGTATTACCGCGGCCTCATCGACCGTTACGGCCAGGAGCGTGTGGACAGCTTCATGCGGCTCTACATGGTGCCGGGCTATCAGCACGGCAACGGCGTGTTCATTCCATCGGTGGATCTGCTCGGCGTGCTCGACGACTGGGTCACGCACGGCGCCGCGCCGGAAACCTTGCTCGCCACCGACATCGCGCGGGCTACCAACGGCCGCACGCGGCCGCTGTGCCGCTTTCCGGCGTACCCGCGCTACGTGGGCAACGGTAACCTCAATCTCGCGAGCAGTTTCACCTGCGCTACACCGTAAGTGGCAAAGCAAGTGCCTCGCGCACCGGCGCTACGCGGCGGGTGCCCTGCGCGCGGCACGCTGCGGCAGCACCACGATGCAACCAACGACGAAGATGAGCAGCAGCGCGGAAGCATAAAGCCGGCTGACCTGCAGGCCGCCTTGCGCGAGGGGCTTGTCGAGCAGGTCGCCCAGCGTTGCGCCAAGCGGGCGCGTGAGAACGAACGCGAGCCAGAAGAGCGCCGTGCGCGAGACGCGGGGCCACAGCCAGAGCAGACCCACGACGACAAGGCCCGCGCCGAAGATTGCGGCGCCCACTTCGTAACCCACGCCGAGGCCGCCGCGATCGTCACCCGCCACCCAGTCGCCGAGCGCCGTGCCGAGCGTTTGGGAAAACAGGATCGTGGTCCAGTAGAACCACTCCACGCGCGCGCTCACCACGCTCTCGATCGAAACCGTACCCTCCGCGCGGTACCAGATCGCGAGACTCGCGATGAGCAGCAGGAGAATGATCGACACGCCGCCCGGATAGCCGACTCCCACCGAGCGGTCAAAGAAGTCCGCGAGCGTGGTGCCGAGCGTGGTCGTCGCGACGATGGTCGCCCAGTAGAGCCAGGAATAGAAGCTGCGCGCGCGGACCTGCGCCGAAACCAGTACGACGAAGGCCGCGAGGAAAATGAGCGAGCCCACCAGATAGCCCAGATTCAGTGACATCGTTACCCAGTCTCCGCCGGTTTCGCCGAGCGTGGTGCAGGCAATCTTGATGATCCAGAATCCGAGCGTCACCTCGGGGACTTTGCTGACAGCATGTTCGACGAAGCTTCCGGTGCGGGAAGACATGGGAACTCCTTGCGCCACGCGAGGGGCGGAACGAAACAAAGCTGCGACTATATTCCCCGTTTGCTTAACAGCGCCTTAACTGGACGCTCCGCATGACGATTCCATGGCGCATAAGCATTCGCTAAGGTTCGCTGCGTAGTCTGGAGACATACGCTGTGGAGATTGCGCGGCGTATCGCCTTCCGCAAGCGCCATGCCTGCTTATAAGGAATGCGAATTAATTTCCCATCGGATGGAGCCCATACCATGAAAGTTCTATTTGTATCCGCCATTCTCTCGCTGGGTTTTGCACTGCCCCCCGCCGCCTTTGCCCAGAACGCCGCAGCCAACAGCACCAACAGCACCAACAGCCAGGCGGCCCCTACCTCGCAAATGCCGCAACAAGGCCAGACGCATTGGTCTGGCACTCAACATGCCGACGAATCAGGCTATGGAATGGAAAGCAGCGGAACCTCGAGTGCCTCGACTGCGCATATGTCGCGCTACGGCTCGCTCGTATCGCACGAGGGCCGCAACGACCTTTTCGCGCACCATTGAGCGCCGCGACGCCAGCTGTCAAACCCGCAAACCGCGACTCTTGAGCCGATAGACGAGTTGGGCGCGTGTGATGCCAAGACTGCGCGCCGCCGCCGAAAGATTGCCCGACGCCTGACGCACCGCGCTCTTGAGCAGGGCCGATTCGATGTCGTCGAGCGAGAGCGGCGCGCCGTCGTTCTCGGTGCCCATGAGCAGGCTCGTGACCTTGCGTGTCACGCGCTCGGCCTCGTCGCCCGAGCCTGAGAGCGAATTGAGCTTGCCCGAGGGCAGCAGGCTGCCATGTTCGTCGACGCCGAACAGCAAGGGATCGAACGTTTCCCCGCTGATGAAGAGGTGGCCGACGTCGATCGGCGCGTTGTCGGCCGCGAGTATCACGCCGCGCTCGACGATATTCTCCAGTTCCCGAATATTGCCGGGCCAGTTGTAGCTGAGAATGGCGTCGATCGCGCGGCTCGTGAAGCCCGTG
Source organism: Paraburkholderia sp. (assembly GCF_035501035.1). Taxonomy (GTDB): domain Bacteria; phylum Pseudomonadota; class Gammaproteobacteria; order Burkholderiales; family Burkholderiaceae; genus Paraburkholderia. Next base: position 47,313 of record NZ_DATJWR010000391.1, on the reverse strand, counting down.
ACGTTGCGCCCATGCCGCTCGCGGTATTTGCGCAGAAAGTGATTGAGCAGTACCGGCAGGTCTTCCTTGCGCTCGCGCAGCGAGGGCACGCGAACCGGAAACACGTTGAGCCGGAAAAAGAGGTCTTCGCGAAAGCGCCCCGCACGCACTTCGTCGCGTAGGTCGAGATTGGTGGCTGCCACCACGCGCACGTCCACGCGGCGCGTTTGCGTGTCTCCCACGCGCTCGATCTCGCCTTCCTGCAGCGCGCGCAGCAGCTTGCCCTGCGCCGTCTTCGTCAGGATGCCGATTTCGTCGAGAAAGAGCGTGCCGCCGTTCGCGCGCTCGAAACGGCCCGGACGGCTTTGCGTCGCGTCCGTGAAGCCGCCCTTCTCGACGCCGAAGAGCTCCGACTCCACCAGCGATTCGGGTATGGCCGCGCAATTGATGGCAACGAACGCGCCCTCGCTACGGTTGCTGATACGATGCAGCGTGCGCGCGAATACTTCCTTTCCCACGCCGCTTTCGCCGAGAAACAGCACCGTCGCGCGCGTGGCCGCCACGCGGCGGATCATGTGGCAAACCGCATTGAAACCCGGCGACGCGCCGACCATGTTGCCGTCTCCGAACGCCGTGGGGGCTGTATCGGCCTCGCGCTGCGCGAACGCGTCGTGATCCGCTATGGAGTGCGTACGATCGCCGCTCGCGGCCAGCCCTTGCGTAAACGATTGCGCTTTCAGAAAACGCAGGTCGTTGGCGGCCTCGTCGCCCCACTCCTCGATCGGCTTGCCGATGATGCGGCAATGCGATTGCCCGAGCGCGCGGCACTCCACCTCGCGATAGAGAATCGGCCGCCCCATGAACACGCTCGTATAGCCGCTCGCATAGCCGATCTGCATCCAGCAGACGGGCTCGGCGCCAATGCCGTAGATGCGCACATGCTCTTCGTCCTCGGCGCAGGCCTTCCAGATGAACTCGCCGTAGTAGTGGCCTTTCTCGACGTCGATTTCGAGCCGCACCGGCTCGACCTCGGTCAGCCCTTCGAGCATATGTAGCTGAGGGCCCACCGCGAACATCTCGGCGACATTGTTCTCGGGCCGCACCTTGCCCACCAGCTCGGCGTCGCGCGCGCCCGAGTTGTAGCCCATGCGCGTAAGGAGGCCGCGCGCCGCGTCGATGCCGAGGCTGTCGATCAGCTCGCGCCGCAACGTGCCGAGCGACTGCGCGTGCAGGAGCACCATGCGCTGGTCGTCCAGCCAGATACGTCCGTTGCCAGGTGCGAAACGCAAGCGCGACATGAGATCGGCGATATCTGGATAGCGCAGGCTGTCCACGCGCGCGCCTCTCGGCGTCACGAGTTTCATCGGGTCCCCTGCCTGCTCTGCCTTGCGTTGCGTACCCATGCTGCCCTGCTCCCTGCGTTGACGGACGGCCCCACGATAGGGGAAGCAGCATGGCCGCGCAAGGCTGGATTGTGCCGGCCCGCCAGGCCTGCGGGTAATCCCCGATGCTCGTTTGATCAAGCGGTTTTGGGGTTCGCGTACGGCAATCGTTCATTTCGTCGAATCGGTGGCGCGGCCTCCCCGTTGCCACGCAGCGCGTCATGAGGCGGCACACCCGTGCCAAACGCCGGATGCGAAAGCCTGTCTCCGAAAAAAGCCATGCCGCGCGCACGCGGCGCGACGCGTGCTGGCCTGCTCATTGCATATAGGGAGCACGACGCGGCGCATTGCACGAAAACATCGAGCAGCCGCGTGAAGCGAAAAAACGCGAAAAGAACGGAGGAGGCAATGAGCAAACCGCAGCCGCACACACCCGCACTCGAGCGGCCCTTCGACGTGGCGCAGCGCTACGTGCGCTTCAAGGCGCGCCGCGACGACGGCTTCGTGGAGTTCGACTTTTCGATAGGCGACCCTCGCCTGTGCGTGGAGCTGGTCATGCGCGAGCACGACTATCGCGCGTTTTGCGACACGCACCATGCCGTGCGGCTCTCCGCGGTGGAAGCCGCCGCGCTCGACACGGAAGAGCTCAAGTGGCGCTACGGCCAGCCGGGCCTCGCCGAATAGGCGTGGCAAAGCGGTTTCGACAGATTCGATCGATTACAAAGGAGGAGCACGAGATGCAAATCGATATCAAGACCTCGGCAGTGCAGCCGGTACGGCAGACGTTCTCGCACGTCGCGCGACGCCTCGGCGCCGACAAGCCCGCGTCGCGCTATCAGGAAGCGACGCTGGACCTGCAGCCCGAAGTCAATTTCCACTATCGCCCGCTGTGGCAGCCGCAATACGAGCTTTACGACAAGGCGCGCACTGCCATTCGCATGAACGACTGGTACGCGTTCAAGGACCCGCGGCAGTATTACTACGGCGCCTATACGATCGCACGTTCGCGCCAGCAGGAGACGATGGAGAAGAACATCGAGTTCGTCGCGCGGCGCGCGTTGCTCTCGGGTTTGCCCGAGGAGCAAAAGCAGCGCATCGCCTCGCTCATGGTGCCGCTGCGCCACGTGGAATGGGCGGCGAACACGAACAACTGCTTCGTCACCGCCTATGGCTGGGGCACCGCCATCACGCAGGCCACGATGTATCACAGCATGGACCGGCTTGGCCTTGCCCAGTATCTCTCGCGCATCGGCCTGCTGCTCGACGGCAACCAGGGCACCTCGCTCGTGGCCGGCAAGGCGGCCTGGCTCGACGCGCCGTTGTGGCAGCCGCTGCGCCGTCTCGTGGAAGACCTGATGGTCGCACAGGACTGGTTCGAAACGTTCACCGCGCAGAACGCCGTGCTCGACGGCCTGCTCTACCCGCTCGTCTACCGCCACATCGACGCGCGGCTTTCGGCGCAATGCGGCGCGGGCCTTGGCATGCTCAACGAGTTCGCGATCGGCTGGTTCGACGAGACGAGCCGCTGGGTCGACGCCACGCTCAAGACCGCCGCAGCCGAATCGCCGGAAAACGTCGCGCTGCTCGTACGCTGGGTCGAAACGTGGCGTGGCCGCGCGCTCGACGCCCTGCGTCCGCTCGCGCAAGAGGCGCTCGGCGCGCAGGACGCTGCCGCAGCGCTCGCGCAGATCGATGCTGCCTTCGCCGTGCGCATGACGAAGCTCGGCATCGGCATCGAACCCGCCATTGCCGCGCAGCACGCACGCATGGAGGCAAATCATGGCTGACACCGTATTCATCGCGTTCCAGACCAACGACGACTCGCGCCCGATCATCGAAGCCATCGCCGAGGACAACCCGCATGCCGTCGTTAATACACTGCCCGCGATGGTGAAAATCGACGCGCAAGGCCGCCTCGTGATCCGGCGCGAATCGATTGAAGCCCGCATTGGTCGGCCGTTCGACCTGCGCGAGCTGCAGCTGAACCTGATCTCGCTCTCCGGCAACATCGACGAGACCGACGACGAATTCATCCTGGCGTGGAACGCCTGAGCAACAACAAGGAGACTGACGATGAGCACGCCAACCGCCACGCCGAAAAAGCTGAGCATTAAGGAAAACTACGCAATGCTCACGCGCGGCCTTGCGTGGGAAACCACGTATCAGCCGATGGACACGGTCTTCCCGTACGACCGCTTCGAGGGCATCAAGGTCCACGACTGGGACCGTTGGGAAGACCCCTTCCGCCTCACGATGGACGCCTACTGGAAATACCAGGGCGAAAAGGAGCGCAAGCTCTACGCGATCATCGACGCGTTCCAGCAGAACAACGGCCAGTTCAACGTGACCGATCCGCGTTACATCAACGCGCTGAAGCTGTTCCTGACCGGCGTGAGCCCGCTCGAATACGCGGCGCATCGCGGCTTCGCGCTGGCGGGTCGCAATTTCCGCGGCGCGGGCGCGCGTATCGCCTGCCAGATGCAAGCGATCGACGAACTGCGCCACGCCCAGACCCAGGTTCACACGATCAGCCAGTACAACAAGTTCTTCAACGGCTTTCACGACTTCAGGCACATGCACGACCGCGTCTGGTATTTGTCCGTGCCAAAGTCGTATTTCGAAGACGCCATGAGCGCCGGGCCGTTTGAATTCGTCACTGCCATATCGTTCTCGTTCGAATATGTGCTCACGAACCTGCTGTTCATGCCGTTCATGTCGGGGGCGGCGTTCAACGGCGACATGGCGACGGTCACGTTCGGCTTTTCCGCGCAATCGGATGAATCGCGCCATATGACGCTTGGACTCGAAGTCGTGAAGTTCCTGCTCGAACAGGACCCCGGCAACGTGCCGATCATCCAGAAGTGGATCGACAAGTGGTTCTGGCGCGGCTACCGGCTGCTCACGCTCGTCGCAATGATGATGGACTACATGCTGCCCAAGCGGATCATGTCGTGGCAGGAAGCGTGGGAGACCTATTTCGAGCAGAACGGCGGCGCGCTCTTTCACGACCTGGAGCGCTACGGCATCCGGCTGCCGAAGTATCACGAGGTGGCGACGAAAGAGAAGGACCGTCTCTCGCACGAAGCCTGGGGCATCTTCTACAACTACACGCACGCGGCGGCCATGCACACGTGGATTCCCACCGACGACGAAATGGACTGGCTCGCGCAGAAGTATCCCGCGACGTTCGACAAGCTCTATCGTCCGCGCTACGAATACTGGCGGAATCAGCAGCAGGAAGGCAAGCGCTTCTACAACCCCACGCTGCCAATGCTCTGCCAGATCTGCCAGATACCGATGGCCTTCACCGAGCCCGACGACCCCACCCAAACCTGCTATCGCGAGAGCGAGTATCTCGGCAACAAGTTCCACTTCTGCTCGGACGGCTGCAAGGACATTTTCGACAACGAGCCGGAAAAGTACGTGCAGGCTTGGCTGCCCGTGCACCAGATCTACCAGGGCAACTGCTTCGAGGTCGATGCCGATGCCACTGCACCCGACTTCGACCCCATGCGCGAGGTGCTGCGCTACTACCACATCGAACCCGGCGCGGACGGCCACGAATTCGAGGATTCGCCCGACTGCGCGAACTGGCAGCGCTGGACTGGCAAGGCCCCGTATGGCGGCGAAACCGCGGGGGAAGCGACGCAGGAAGACCCGCCAAAGCGCCGCGCAGCGTAACGCACTCCGTATCTGACAACACTCATGGGAGACACATCATGGCCGTTGTTGCACTGAACGAAGGCTACACGGGGCCGATGCGCGACCGTGTGGAAAATTTCCACGGCAACCAGTTGCTTTACGTGGGCTGGGAAGGCCACCTCATGTTCTGCGCGCCGCACTGCATCATGGTGGCGCCCGACATGACCTTCGGCACGCTCGCACACGAGGTGATACCCGCGATGTACGGCATGCATCCGGACTGGCCTTCGGTGCAACCCGAAAGTATCGAATGGTTCCGCTCGCGCGAGCGCTTCACGCCCGACTTCAACGCGAGCCTCGTCGGCAACGGCCTTGGCCACAAGGCCCTGCTGCGCCTGCGCACGCCCGGCCTCACGGGTATCGGCGGCTCGCATAGCTAGCACGGGAGGCATGCATCATGAGCTATCAATTGACCATTGAACCGATCGGCCAGACGATCGAAATCGAAGAAGACCAGACGCTGCTCGACGCTTGCCTGCGCGCGGGCGTGTGGCTGCCGCATGCGTGCTGCCACGGCCTGTGCGCGACGTGCAAGGTGCAGGTGGTGGACGGCGAGATCGAGCACGGTGAGGCGTCCCCATTCGCGCTGATGGATTTCGAGCGCGACGAAGGCAAATGCCTCGCGTGCTGCGCGCGTGTGCAATCGGACGTGACGATCGAAGCCGACATCGACGAAGACCCGGACGCGCGCCATTTCCCGGTGCGCGACCACGTGGGGCGCGTGGCCGAAGTCGTCGACCTCACGCCGACCATCAAGGGTATCTTCGTCGAGCTCGACGGCGAAGGCATCGCGTTTCAGGCGGGCCAGTACGTAAACGTGCAGATACCCGGCGAGAGCATGCCGCGTGCCTTCTCGCTCGCAGGCGAGCCCGGCAGCGCGTCGCGCATCGAACTCAACGTACGCCTCGTGCCCGGCGGCAAGGGCACGACCTGGTTGCACGAGCAACTGAACGTGGGCGATACGCTGCGCTTTTCGGGGCCATTTGGCCGCTTCTTCGTGCGCGCCTCGGACCCGCAGCCGATCATCCTGATTGCGGGTGGCTCCGGCCTGTCGAGCCCACGCTCGATGCTGCTCGACCTGCTCGCGCAAGGCGATTCTCGCGCAATCACGCTGCTATACGGCGCACGCAGCCGCGCCGAACTGTACTACCACGAGGCGTTTGAGACACTCGCGCGGCGTCATGCGAACTTCACCTACGTGCCCGCGCTTTCCGACGAGGCCGCCGATTCGGGCTGGGAGGGATTTCGCGGATACGTCCACGATGCGGCGCGCGAGCATTTCGCGGGCGATTTTCGCGGCCACAAGGCGTACCTCTGCGGGCCGCCGGTCATGATCGAGGCCGCGATCCGCACGCTGATGCAAGGCCAGTTGTTCGAACGCGACATCTACACCGAAAAGTTCCTCACTCATGCGGACGGCGCGCAAGCCGCGGCGCGTAGCCCGCTCTTCAAGTCCATTTGAGCCGCGCAAGCGCCCCCAGCACAGCGCGCGCCGACATCGAACCGATGCCGCGCCGGCTGGCGGGCGATTGCAAACGACTGCGGACGATCGCGCGCAATTTCAGCCGCGCCGCTTGTCCCGCGCCAGTTCGTTGGGCGGCATCGCGTCGTTTTCCTGCAGAGGTTCACCGGCAAGCCGGCGCTTGCCGGCCTGATCGCTAGCTATGTGTGACGTCGCTCCTTCGGCGTCGTACTCGGCGGCGATCTGCTTCTCTGCGCGGCTCCAGTATTCGTCTGACTTCCCATCCGGCGCGCCGTCGTCTTGCCAGAGTTGATATGCACGTTGCCGGATGCGTTCTTCGCGTTCGTCATTCATGGTCGTTCCCTCAGAGGTGCGAGTTGCCGTAGCGCCGGACCCGAAACGCGTGGCGTGCCGTTGGCGCATGCCACGACGCACGAGCAAGCGCAGTGCCCGACGAGAACGGAAATGCGAGCGCTGCGACAGCTGAGTGTCAGCATGCGCGTACGCTGCGCGTTGCGCGACGGTGCGTCATACTCGCACCGTTATCGTCGAAGCCCCTGTGAGGAGGATAGTCTATGGCGGACATGAACAAGCTGCGTCCCTTTGCATTTGTGCTTGCCGTTCAGGACCTCGAGCGCAATACCGCCTACTTCCGCGACGTGCTCGGCTTTCGGGTGGATTGGGGCGACTCGTCGGACTGGCACCTCGTCGCGAGGGGCGACGTGCGGATCATGCTGGGCAGTTGCCCTGATGCGATGCCCCCGGCGCAAACCGGGGATCATAGCTATTTCGGTTACCTGGAAGTCGACGACGTGGAAGGCCTGCACGATGAGATCGCCAGGAAGGGGGCGATCATCCTGCAGCCGCCCATCGACCGGCCATACGGCATGCGCGAATGCACCGTGGCTACGCCGGATGGTCACCGGTTCGTGATTGGGCAAACCATGGTGTGATGGCCGCGGTCTGCGCGGTCGCTGCGGCTGCAGCGACCTTTCCCCGTCTTCTGCGCCCCTCGACAGGCACGCGCACCAACAAGCCAACGCGGCCCGCGTGCATATGGGGGCCTTCGAAGCTATCCGCCGCAATGGCGCCGACACGGTCAACATCGCTGATGTTCGGCGCGCGCAGCGCAGCGTGCGCTCCACCCTGCTCGCCACGATGCTTTTCATCGCGCTTCCGGTTGCGCTGCTTCCCGCGCTCGGCGTCCACCGCATGGCGGCAATCGGGGCGCTCGCGGTATGGGGCGTTTCCTGTGGCGCGATGCCGGTCGCGCTGCAGATGTGGATGGCACAGGCCACGCCGCAAATGCGCGAAGGCGGCATGGCGCTGTTCGTCGCCAACTTCCAGATCTCGATTGCGCTGGGTAGGTCGCTTCTCATTTGCGACACGAGTCTGAAGCAATCGCACAAGGCGGGTCCATCCGGACGCGCGAAACTCGCCCCTGCTCTACCTGCTCTGCGCGCGCCCTTGGCACAGCTGTTAGCTTGCTGCCTGCGGGATCAGATGTCGATTTTGGCAGATTCCTGTAGCGCGCATTGGGCCGACTGCGCGAATCGATCGCCCGCTTCGATCCAGATTACGCAATTCAGCATCAGCATGAGGAACTCGACCGGCACAGCCTTGCGGCCAATGGTGCACACACCATGAAGCAGTTTCCGGTGAGCGAGCCCGCCGGCATTGCTGAGGATCACTTATAGCTGACCATCACGACAAGCGGAATGTTACGGTCAGTCTTGTCAGGCACGGCCCCAAACTTCACTACCAGCACACTGCCCTGCGGGTCCAGCAGGTAATGGCCACTGGCATCGGACGAGAGCGGTTTCCCGGTGTGGCCGGACACTCGTGCCGAAACGTGCAGACTGCCTTGCTGTGCCGCTCCCGCCCCCATAAGCGCGACATCGGCCGCGGGCGAACAGCCCCGCGGCGCGATGAAGGACACTGTCACGCTTGAGCCATCGTGGCTTGCGCCCTGGGTCGTCCCTGTTGTGAATGCTTCGGATCGTGAAGCACCCAGCGCGATTCCGAACGGCGGGGCAACGATTGCGCCGACAAACGTAATACGCCCGCTGCCCTGCGCATTTGCTGGCGCCGGTGCCGCCAACATGCTCGCCAGCGTGACCAACGCTGAAGCGCCTGCGAGTCGGCGCGTTGCCAGCCCAAGTGTTCTCATGACGATCTCCGGTTGAACATCAGCAGCCGTCGGTGATGACCGCTGACCTGGGACGTATTGGGGAATCGATCAGAAAATCCTGAGTCCACTGTAGAAACCATCGATTACGAACGACTGACAACTGCGTGCCCGTCCGTACAGTGCCGCCTATTTCTTTCCCGATGTACCGCCCGTTGCAGCCGTACGCGATCTGACATCCCGTGGCCGTGTGGCGCGCGCGGCCCTCCATTCACCGGCCCGTCAGCCTCTGTCGGACGAAGCAGATATGCTCGCGCAGCAAATAGAACTGGTCGGCATACGTCACCGGCAGCCGCAGCCGGTTCACGCGGTGCTCGATGTCATCGAGCTTTTCGAGCAGTTCCGCGCGGCTCTCATCCGGCACTTCGTCGAACAGCGCGCGACGCTCGATCGCAAGCAATTCGCTGTACCAACGGTAGATGCGCGCCTTCACGCGCCACGCGTAGATCGGAGGCACGAGTTTCAGCCCCGGAATCAGCACGACCAGCAGCGGCACGATGAACACGATCATCCTGTCGGTGAGCGAAGCCAGCCAGAACGGCATCGCGCGGTAAAGGAACGTCTTGCCCGACTTGTAGTAGCGCGCCGCGTCCGGACTGAGCGGAAAATCATGAGCGACGGGAGACGGAAACGCGCCCGCGTTCTGCAGCAGGCCCGCGCCGCTGTGCACCTCGTAGGCCGCCTCGACGAGAAGATCCGAAAGCGCCGGATGCAGCGTGCGCCGTGCGATCAATTCAGCCGTGGTCACGACCGTATGCACGCTTTCGGAGGGCAGATTGTCGCCAAGGTCGAACACGCCCATCGGCACTTCCACCTCAGTCAGAAACGGGAAGCGCCGCGTATACGCGCGCGCCTGGGCAAAATTGAAGAAGCGAATATCGGGCCTGCGCAGCAGATCCGCAATCACCGAAGGCTGCGCCGCATCGCCCGTCACGATCGCAACATCGACCTGCCCGTCCACCAGCGCCCGTATCGCCGGTTCGCCGGCGAGCGAGATCATCTTGTCCGTATCCCCCGTATCGATGCCGTTCGCCTTCAGGACGAGCAGCACCAACTGGCGCGTCCCGCTGCCCGCCCTGCCGATCGCGATCCGCTCCCCCTTGAACGCCTTGAGAAGCCTCGCCTCGGGACCGCGGTAGAAGATGAAGAGCGGCAGGTAGCCCATGCTCCCGAGCGACATCAGGTCGGCGCCGTGCGTATCGGGCGACATCACGCTGTGGAGCGTGCCAAGGCCGCTCTGCACGAAGCCGAGATCCACGTGTTCAGCGGGATTGGCGAGCCGCTCGAGATTCTCGAGCGTGCCCGCCGAGGGGATCACCCGCAAGGTCACGCCGTTGCGCGCAAGAATGTCCTTGTAGCGTTGCGCGGCCACCCAGAACGCGCCGCCCGCGGGGCCCGCCGAAATCGTGAGCGTGCTGGGCGGCGCTGGTTGAATGACGCGAAAGGCAACCCACAGCACCACGATGCCCGCGGTCAGGACGATGCCGATCGAGGTGGCAAGGTCGAGCCATGAGATCGCGATATAGCGCAGCCTATCGGGAGAATCCGGCTCTTGCGGCTCGTTCACAGACATGATTGGTTGTCCTGCATGATGAGTCGACAAGGGCGGCGCATTTACCCGCCCTTAGCCGCCCTTAGCCATCTTTGCCCGCTTTCACCTTTACCATCCACCGCTTCGCTGAACCGCCCGAACGATCACGCGCGTGCCCCGCTCCTTCACCCAAACCGGATGCAATACACCGGCGGCAGATGCGCCGAAATCAAACGCCAGCTTTCGCCACCATCGGCCGACGTCCATAGCGCGCCTGTCGTCGATCCCATCGCGAGACGGGTGCCGGAGTCGTCGATGGCTAGCCCGTGGCGGTACACGAGGTCATACGCCGGTGCAGCCGGCAGCCCTTTCGAGAAACGCTCGAACGTGCGCCCGCCGTCGCGCGTGCGTGTAACGACGAACTGGCCGCCAACCGGAATCCGGTACTGGTCTTTCACGGCCGGGACGAACCACGCGGTATCGGGCTCGCCCGGGTGAACCACGACCGCAAAACCGAAGCTCGAAGGCTGCGCCTCGATGCGCCGCCAGTGGGCCGCGCCATCTGTCGTGCGGAAGATTGCGCAGTGATGCTGCGTCCATAGCACGTCGGGATTAGCAGGGCATTGCACGACGCGGTGCGGGTCCTGCGCGTTGCCCTCACCGCGCCGCTCCGGCGGCATGTAATCGGCCTCCATGCCCTCGGCGCTCAGGCGCCAGGTTGCGCCGCCGTCGCCGGTTTGCCACACGCCGCCGCACGACACGCCAACCGTAACGTGCCGGCTGTCACGCGGATCGACCATCACCGAGTGGATGCCCGGCGCGTCGTAGCCGCCGCCAACCCATTCGCGGCGTTCGGCGCGATCCCACAGCGCGCGGTTGAGTGTCCAGGTGTCGCCGCCGTCGTCGGAGCGGAAAAGTCCGCCGGGTATCGTGCCGGCCCACAGCACGCCTGGCTCGTCCGGGCCACCGGTTTCGAGCGACCAGATCTGCTGGAGCGTCCAGGGCGCGCCCGGTCCCGGTCGCCCGGAAGCAGCGGCGCTCGCGCCCTCGCGCCCGTTCGCCGCTTCATCGGCTCGTGGCGCGTCGTCGGGTTGCGGCGGGTAGACGGGAACCGCGCACTCTTCCCAGCCCGTCGTGCCCGCGCGCCGGCGGTGCAACTTCACGCCGAAGTGCCCGAGATTGAGCGCGGCATACAGCGACCCGTCGCGCGGATCGGGCAGCACCATGCTCACCGGCTCGCCGATGAAATCGGGCTCGCCGAGCGTCCAGCCGCCCGCTCCATCGGGTTGCAGGACGAACAGGCCCTTGCGGGTTCCGACAAGCAATCGATCGCTCATCTCGCGTGTCTCCCATGCAAAGCTGTCGACCAGAGTTAATACTTTGCCACTTTGTCGATCCGGCGTTAGCGCTTCAGCGCTTACTCCGGTCCCACGCAACACGCTCTGGTCTCATGCGGATCTGTCGACCAGAGTTGGTGCTTCAGCGCTCACTCTGGTCCCATGCAAATCCCGTTTGCGGATGGTCCTCTCGCCGCGTCGCTGTGCACCCTTATCCGCCCGAAAGCGCCTGCACGACATACACCCGGCTTTGCTCGCCGAGCGCATCCGAGAGATGTTGCCGGTCGCGCAAGGGCCGGCCATCGACGAACACGGCCAGATGCTTTCGCAGCGCACCCTGATCGTCGAGGATGTAGCCGCGTAGTCGAGGCTGCGCGGCGAACACCGCTTCCAGCGCTTCGCCAAGCGTGCGCGCGTCTGTCTCGCGCTCGGGCGTCGCGACGTGCCGCTGAATCGAAGCTGCGAAGAAGAGGTGCGCCATGGCGAGGCGGCGGCGCGGAATTGGCCGCATCCGCTGGTTCTGTAGTTTAGGCGATCCGCCGCGCGCTTCGGGACATCGCCGCGCCTCCTGTGCCTCCCCAGCCTCGTGGCCCCACGCTGCGACGCAGCAAGTACGCGCCAGGCCTCGAGGCCACAGGAAGTGAAGTGCTCGCCTTTATCAGGGCGCGCTCCCTACGGCCCTCGTGGATTGACGATGCAAACCGGGTGCCGGAAGGCGCATGCGGTAAAGGGAGATCGCCTGTATCGTGAGCACGCAGACAATCGCGCCGCCATAAGCGGCCAGCAGGTTCCATCGCGTCAAGGTCAGGCTCAGCACGAAGAAGAACGAGGCGAAGCCCAGCAGTCCCGCCGCCATGCCGCGCATCAGTTGCTGTGTGGCTTCAGGGCCGGTCATGCGGTGAGCGAAAACCGCGAGGATGATCGCCATGAACGGGAACGACGCGAGCACGCCGCTCGCCTCGGGCCCGACGTAAGGGGCGATCAGCGTCACGCTAACCACGAGGCCGGCGATGAGCGCCATGCGCGAAGGCAAATCCCACCACGGCGGCGCGAGCTTCGCGGTTCGGGCGGGTTTGTCAGGAATGAGATTGAGCGCAAGCGTGATGGCCAGAATGGCGAGCAGATACAGGCCGTTTGCCGGCAGCGCGTTCCATTGCAGGAGAGCCGCCACCGCGGCAAACGTCGCGCCGGCGCCCACCAGGGCCACGGCCCACCCGCGCGGCGCGAGCCGGCAATAGACCACGCAAAAGGCCGCTTGTGCAGCCGTTGCGACGAGCGAGCCCGCCGTTGCCTGCGCAGCGAACGCCGGCCCATGTTCCAGCGACAGAAACACCGAAACCGGCCCCGACGTGAGCGGCAGCCCCACGAGCAAGCCGCCGACCGCTTCGCCCCAGCGGCGAGCGGCAAGACTGGCGGCCAACAGCAACAACGGTGTCACGACGAGCTTGAAAACCAGAAGATCCATGGCGAACAATATTCAACCTTCACGACTGTGCGGGCGGGGTAGCGGCACGCCCCGCGGATTGCTGCCCATATTGAAGGCCCCCAGCCCCGCTGACAAACCATTTGTCGTCATATAATGCGTGAGCAACACTCACACGTACTGACTCCATGTTCGACCGGCTTCCCCCTTTGCAAACCCTGCGCGCCTTCGAGGCAACCGGGCGGCTGATGAGCATGACGCTGGCGGCGCAGGAATTGCACGTCACCCACGGCGCGGTGAGCCGGCACATCAAGACGCTCGAAAACCATCTGGGCGTGGCGCTGTTCCAGCGCCTCACACGGCGGATCGTCCTCACCGAGGCGGGCGCCGAATTCCTGCTGGCGGTGACCCGCACGCTCGCTGAGCTGACGAAGGAATCCGATCGCCTGCGCGCCCACGACAATGTGACGCGCCTGAAGATCAACGCGAGCGTTTCGTTCGCGAACCGGTGGCTCGCGCCGCGGCTGTACCGGCTGAAAGCGCGCCATCCGGAGCTCGACGTGCACCTGGACGTGACCGACAAATACGCGGACCTGAACGACTCAGATGTGGATGTGGCCATACGTTACGGAAGCGGCCGCTATCCGCGCGTGCTCGCCGAGCGCATTCTGGAAGAGACCGTGACCCCGGTTTGTAGTCCTGAATATCGGGCGAAGATGGGGGGCATGGCCTCAGTGGCGAGCCTCGTCGGCTGCACCTTGCTGCACGAGGGCGGCATGCTGGCCAATTGGGAACAATGGTTTGCGCTCGCGGGAATGCGCGGCGTGCGCAGCGATCGCGGCCCGGCCTACAGTCACGGCAGCCTCGCCATCGAGGCGGCGATTCGCGGCGAAGGCGTGGCGCTCGGACGCAGCGTGATCGTGGCGGACGACATCGCCGCTGGCCGGCTCGTCGCGCCGTTTCCCGAGCTTCGCCTCGAATCCGAGCGCGGTCATGATCTCGTTTATCGTATCGGCAGCCGCGACGACCCCAAGGTGCGTGCCTTGCGAGACTGGCTCACCGAGGAAATCCGGCTGTTTCTCGGCGAGGCCAGTTGAGCGGGAGGCGAACGACTAGACTGCCGCCGCGACCGTGCGGCACGGCTCCACGGCGCGCAGCATGCAGTCCACCGCGAAGTCCACGTCGTCCTCAGTCGTGAAGCGACCGAGGCTTACGCGCACCGTGCGGCTTGCCGCATCCTCGCCGAGCCCGATTGCCGTGAGCACGTGCGAGGGCGTGCCGGCAGCCGAGTTGCAGGCCGAAGTCGAAGAAGTCGCGAGGTCGCCGGTCAGCAGGAACGGGAAGAAGCCCGGCAGATCGAACGTGAGGCTCAGCGTGTGGGGAATGCGCCGCGCGCGCGCACCGTTGAGCGTGACGCCCGGCACGGCAAGCACCTGCGCCAGCAGGCGTTCGCCAAGCCGCGCAATACGCTCGCTGTCCTCCTGCAGCGCATTGCGCGCAAGCTCGCAGGCCACACCCATGCCGACGATCTGGTGCGTGGCCAGCGTGCCCGAGCGCAGGCCGCGCTCGTGGCCGCCGCCATGCATCTGCGGCGCGATGCGCTCGAACGCCTCGCGGCTCACGTACAGCGCCCCGATACCCTTCGGCCCATAGACCTTGTGCGCCGACATCGACATGAGATCGATGCCCGCCGCTTTCACGTCGATGGGCGTCTTGCCGAGCGCCTGTGCCGCATCGACATGCAGCAGCGCGCCGGCCGCATGCACGACGCGCGCGATCGCCGCGATGTCCGTGAGCGTGCCGAGTTCGTTGTTCACCAGCATCAGCGAGACGAGCCCGGTGTCGGGGCGCAGCGCGGCCTCCACGGCCTGTGCGGTGATTTCGCCTTCGGCCGTCGGCGCGAGGCGCGTCACCGCCATGCCGCGCGCTTCGAGGCTCGTCATCGTATCGAGAATGGCCTTGTGCTCGAGCTGGCTCGTGATGAGATGGCGCCTTTCGGTTGCGCGATCCGCGTAGCCCTTCAGCGCGAGATTGTTCGACTCGGTCGCGCCGGAAGTCCAGACGATGTCGTGCGCGTCGGCACCAATGAGCGCGGCCACGTCCTTGCGTGCCTGCTCGACGAGCCGCCGCGCGCGCAGGCCCGCGCCATGCGAACTCGAGGCAGGATTGCCGAAGTCGCCCTCGATGCCAAGACAACCAAACATCGCCTCGATGACCCTCGGGTCCGCCGGGGTGGTCGCGGCATAGTCAAAGTAACGCAAATCGCCCTTCTCACTCATCTTCGTTTCTCGCACAACGGAATGCGGGCAATGCTACGCGTCGCGTGCTGGAAAATGGTTCCAAAAATAAGGCGGATTCTGGGAGGGGCGGAGTATCCATTTCTGCGTCACCAGCCTTTCGGAAAATAAATTTCCGATCAAGCTCGCGCGTGGCCGAGGCAGGCTTTTCGGTTCAGGCCCTTCGCCCCGCGCTCGTCTCGTGCCGCAACCAGGACATTTTCCGTCGCGCGAGGACAAATTCGTCCACCCCCGCATGCGCTTGCGCGCAGCCGCTTCGACGCATTCACGCGCCCGCAGCCCGGACAATTTTGTCCACCCCGGCCGCGTGCGAGCGCTCGCGCGCCCCGCCGCACGCGGCTTGCGCACGGCGCGCGCGTTGGCACCGACCTTGCGTTTTGCGGCGCATGAACGTAGCTGGACGTCACCCAGGTGAACGGGACCCTTCGTTGCAGGATGTAGTGCGAGCCCTTGCCCGTTACCTGCGTGAGCATCCGCATGCAGGGGATAGCGTGGATGGCATCGCACAGTGGTGGCTCGACCTCACGCCGGCCTCGGTCGGTCTCGTCGAGCGCGCGCTCGACGTGCTGCAGCAGGCGGGTGTCGTCGTGGGCGCGCGCGCGCCCGATGGCCGCGTCCATTACCGCCGCCGCATGCCCG
Source organism: Paraburkholderia sp. (assembly GCF_035501035.1). Taxonomy (GTDB): domain Bacteria; phylum Pseudomonadota; class Gammaproteobacteria; order Burkholderiales; family Burkholderiaceae; genus Paraburkholderia. The sequence continues at coordinate 31,373 of NZ_DATJWR010000391.1, read as the reverse complement.
ACGCGCAAACCGACGCCGCCGCAATCGAAGCGGAACTCGAGCGTCTTTGCCGCGCCCGCGCTTTGCCCGGCAACGCGCAGCCTCCGCCGCGACCATGACCGCGGGCGAACGCGCGGGCAAATGCACACCCAAACGCGCGGGCAAGCTCGCGCCCCGCGCACCGATGGCTCTCCCTCAACGTCTGCAAGGTAAGCATCATGGCGATGACCTACACCTACCCCGGCGTCTATATCGAGGAGCAGCAGAGCTCTTCGCATCCGATCACCGGCGTCCAGACCTCGATCGCGGCTTTCGTCGGCTATACGAACAGCGGCATCGACAATCGCGCGCAGCAGATCTTCAGCTTCGGCGACTTTGAGCGGCTCTATGGCGGCCTCGCCTCGAACAGCGAACTCAGCTACGCGGTGCAGCAGTTCTTCCAGAACGGTGGCGCGCAGGCCTGGGTCGTACGCACGCCTGCCACCTCGCTCGGCGCGGCGGCGGCGAAGGTGCAGTTCCAGTCGTTCACGTTCGAGGCGCTCAGCAGCGGCACGATCCCGAACGGCCAGTTGACGATCGACATCGACTACGTGGGCCTCACACCTGGCGGCCCGAGCCCCGGCGCCGCACCGAAGACGTTCAACCTGACCGTGACCGATCTCGCGGGCGGCACCGTCGAGAGCTTCCCGTCCGTCACCTACGACAACACGAAGAGCAACTGGGTGCAGAACATCGTCAACGACCCGGACAACGGCTCGCAGCTCGTGAAGATGGACACGCCGAGCACCGCCCAGCTCACCGCGATCGAGGCGCTCGCGAGTATCGCGCAGACCGGCTACGTGGGCACGGCGATCACGCCGTACTCGGTCTCGACCGACATTGGCGGCAACCTGCCGGGCGCGGTCACGCTGAATACCGGCAGCGCGACCGTGACAGGCAACGGCACGACGTTCAGCGCGCTGAAGTTCGGCCAGTCGATCCTCATAGCGGGCGACACGAGCAACACGGCCTGGCGCGTGCTCTCCATCGGCGGCGACACCACACTCACGCTCACGCAAAACTACACGGGCCCGAGCGTGACCAATTCCGCGTTCACGCTCGCGGGCCCCGTCGCGACGAAAGACTACGGCTTCACACTGAGCACGGCCAATCCGACAACCGCGCCGGCCGGCCTGCCGCTCACGGTCAAGATCTTCCCCAACAACTCGGCGGTGCCCACCTCGTTGAGCGGCCTCGCCACGCAAATCCAGCAGGCCATCAACGCCGCGCTCACGGTGCAGATGCCGGGCGCGGTCGTGCTGGTGGGCGTGACGCAGTTGCCCGCCAACCCCGCCACCCAGGCGCTGCGCCTGAACGCGCTCTTGCCAGGCTACCCCGACGCCGTGATCTCGATTGCCGACCCGGCCTCGCCGCTCAACACCTGTGTGGCCCTGCTCGGCCTCACCGGCGGCAGCGCGAGCGCCAACGCCGCGCACTATGCGCTCGGCACCGGCAACAGCAACTGGGGCCAGCAAACGAGTTCGTCCGAAGGCGTCGACTTTGTCTCGCCGGCCACGACGGGCTTGCCCGCAACGGCCGACCTGATCGGCGACGAGGCGAGCTTCACCGGCATCTACGCGCTCGAAAAGGTCGATCTGTTCAACCTGCTTTGCATCCCCGAGGCCACGCGCGCCAATGCGAGCGACCCCAGCGCGCCCGACATCAACGTGAACGCCAACGCGATCTACAGCGCCGCGATCGCGCTATGCAAGCTGCGCCGCGCGTTCCTGCTCGTCGACCCGCCTCCCGACGTGACCACGGTGGCCGGCGCGGTGGACTGGAAGAGCAGCCAGCTCGCCGTGGTCGATCCGAATGGCGCGGCGTTTTTCCCGCGCCTGCGCCTGCCCGATCCGCTCAACAACTACAACCTGCGCACCTTCGCGCCGTGCGGCGTGGTGGCGGGCGTCTATGCGACCACCGACAGCTCGCGCGGCGTCTGGAAGGCACCGGCGGGCACGGCCGCGACGCTCAACGGCGTGCAGAGCATGGTCTATGTGCTGAGCGACCCCGAGAACGGCGTGCTCAACCCGCTCGGACTGAACTGCTTTCGCACCTTCCCCGTGTACGGCTCGGTGCTATGGGGCGCGCGCACGCTGGTTGGCGCGGACGCCATGGCGAACCAGTGGAAGTACGTGCCGGTGCGGCGCATGGCGCTCTTTCTCGAAGAGAGCCTGTACCGTGGCACGCAGTGGGTGGTGTTCGAACCGAACGACGAGCCGCTGTGGGCCTCGATTCGCCTGAACGTGGGCAGCTTCATGCAGACGCTGTTCCTCAAGGGCGCCTTCCAGGGCAGCACGCCGAGCCAGGCGTACTTCGTCAAATGCGACAGCGAAACCACGACGCAGGCCGATATCGACAACGGCATCGTCAACATTCTCGTGGGCTTCGCCCCGCTCAAGCCCGCGGAGTTCGTGGTGATCCAGATCGAGCAGATCACCCCGCAATCGAGCTGAGCCCGGTGCGTTTCTAACGTCTTGTGCCCTAGCGGCGGAGATCAGTCATGGCAGAGTTCACCGTCAACCCCCAGCGCTTCGATCCGTACAAGAACTTCAAATTCCGCCTCAAGTGGGATGGGCGCTATGTGGCCGGCATCAGCAAGGTCTCGGCGCTCAAGCGCACGACCGAGGTGGTCAAGCACCGCGAGGGCGGCGACCCGAGCACCTCGCGCAAGTCGCCGGGGCGCACCGAGTTCGAGGCGATCACGCTCGAGCGCGGCGTCACGCACGACACCGACTTCGAGGCCTGGGCCGCGACCGTCTGGCAGCTCGGCGCGACGCTCGGCAGCGAAGTCTCCCTCGCGAGCTTTCGCAAGGACGTGATCCTCGACTTCTACAACGAAGCCGGGCAACTCGCGATCAGCTACAAGATCTATCGCGCGTGGGTTTCGGAGTACCAGGCATTGCCGGATCTCGATGCGAATGCGAACGCCGTGGCGATCCAGCACATCAAGCTCGAAAACGAGGGCTGGGAGCGCGACACCTCGGTGACCGAGCCGACCGAGCCGACCTTCACTTCGACGGCCGCGTGATATCGGCTGTGGAAAGGTGAAAAGGAGCCAGCGATGGCGACGAACCCTTCCGGCACGATGCAACCGCTCACGGGCCTGCGCCTGATCGAAGCCTGCGAGGCGGCGAGGCGCGAGCCCGCGTTGCTGCGGCCGCTCGCGCTGCTCGCGGCGGCACTGCCTGAGTGCGACCGCAACACGCTGCTCGAACAGACGCTGGGCGAACGCAACCGGGCGTTGCTCGCGCTGCGCGCGCTCAGCTTCGGGCCGGAGCTGGAAGGCTATGCCGAATGTGGCGCGTGCGGCGCGCCGATGACGTTCCGGCTTGCCGTGGAGGACGCGCTCGTGGCACTCGACGCGTGCGCCGCGAGCGCGACGAGCGAGTGGGTCGAGAACGGCACGGCGTGGCGGCTGCGCCAGGCGACGACGGCCGACCTGCTGGCGGCAGCCCGCATGCCCGATGATGCTTTGGCCGAGCGTGAGTTATTGCGCCGCTGCCTCGGTGCGAGCGTCATGTACGGTGCGAATGCGAGCGCAGGCGCCGAAGCCGACACCAACGCCAGCACCAACGCCAACGCCAACGCCAACGTAGCGATCTTGCCGCAAACGCCGCCTTCGGCGCTCGCCGAATTCGAGCGTTTGCACGCCGGCGCCGAGCTGCATTGCGCGCTGCGATGCCCACAATGCGGCCACGCCGCCGATCACGAGCTGGATCTCGCCGATTTCGTCTGGCGCGAGGCGCGCCATGCGGCGCGACGCCTGCTCACCGACATCCACACGCTCGCGTCTCACTATGGCTGGAGCGAGGCGGCGATCGCCGCGATGAGCCAGGCGCGCCGCGATGCCTACCTGGAGCTGCTGGACGCATGAGCACGCTGCTGCAACGCATGGCGCGCCGCGCGCGCGAAAGCCCGCTGGAAGCGCAGCCGCGTATCGAACCGGTGCTGGCATCGTCATTTGGGCCCCGCATGGGCGAAGGCATGGCTGGAGCCATCGAACGATATGGGCAAACGCAGGCGCGTGTCGCCGACTTGCCTGACGGGCCCGAGGTGCGCGATTCACGCGCAGCGCACGAGCCGCCTGTGCCGGCTGAAGCGCGGACCGATCCGCATCGCGCGCATGCCGACGAAGCATCGCACGCACGCCCCGGCGAGAGCCCACAGTGGCAGGCACGCAGCACGAAGCAGGCTTCGCCGCAAGCACACGCAATCGTTGCGCACGCAACGCTCGAAGCAGCGGGCGCAGCGCCAGTCGGCCCGCATGTCGGAGAACACGCCCTGCCGCGCCGCGACAGGCCTGCAAAGATCGAACCCGTGCTCGACGCAACGCCAGCAGCAGTCATGAGCGCGCGTGAAACCGCCCCCGGCCAGCGCTGGAGCGAAACCACGGCACCCTCGCGCGCACCGGAACGGCACACCGTGGAGCACGCCGCACGCAGCAAGCCTTCGAGCGAGCCAACCGCCGTCCCGGCGCCGCCGCGCAGCGACCCCCGCGTGCCGGACGAGGCCCCCGCGCCCACCATCACGATCACCTTTGGGCGCGTCGAGGTACGCCAGGCGAGCGCACCGCCAGCGCCGCCACGCGCGCCATTCCGGCCCGCCGTGAGTCTCGACGCCTTCCTGCGGCGTGGCGGAGGCAACGCACGATGAGCACCTATCTCGCCGTTGGCGGCGTGAGCGCGTTGCTGCGCTGGCTGCTCAACAACGCGCTCACGCCGAACGGCCCCACCGGGCTGCTTGGCGGCGGCTCGGCCGGCATCACGGCCACCTCGCCCGACCTCGTGCAGACCGGCGCGGACGAAGCGCCTCATCTGAACATCTTCATGTACTACGCGAGCCTGAATCCGGCGCTGCGCAACGAATGCGAGCCCTCGCGCAACGCGAGCGGCGCGGCCATCAGCAATCCGCCGCTCGCGCTGAACCTGCACTACCTCGTGACGGCGTACGGCGCTGGCCAGTTCGATCCCGAGATCCTGCTCGGCTGGGCCATGAAGGTCTTTCACGACACACCGGTCGTGCCACGATCGATGATCGAAAGCGCGATGACCGATCTCAACACGAACAACGTCACGCCCGAGGGCCAGTTGATCAGCGGATGCCTTCTCGCCACGCAGTTCGAGCACATCCGCATCACGCCCGAGGCGCTCACGACCGAGGAAATCTACCGCCTCTGGACAGCCTTCCAGATCAACTACCGGCCGACCACCTCGTATCAGGTTTCGGTGGTGGTGATCCAGGACACCAACAGCTACGCGTCGAACCGGCCCGTGCAGCGGCGCGGCGTGCTCGCGCTGCCCTCGCAGGCGCCCGTCATCACGAGCGTCGCGCCGAATCCCATCGTCGCAGGCGGTACGCTGACGATCCTCGGCAACGCCTTCGTCGGCGATACGCCGGGCGGCACGCTCGTTTCATTCGACAACGCCGCGGGCCTGCCTCCCGACACAGTGCAGGGCACCGTGCTGCGCATCGCCTTGCCGGCCACCCTGGAGGCCGGCACGCGCACCTTGCGCGTGCAACGCACCGTCACGTACCCGACTTCCGCCACCGCGCATGCGGGCTTCAGTTCGAGCCCGATGCCGTTCCAGCTGCTACCGGTGATCACGCAGATCAATCCCGCCAGCGTCACCGCCGGCAACGCCGCCACGCTGACTGTCTCGCCCGCGGTGGGCAGCGCGCAGCAGGTGGTGTTCTATCTCGGCGACACGGCCTTGCCGATTCAGGCTCGCCCACTTGGCGACCCTCCCGCGAGCCAGCTCGCGCTCACCGTTCCCGCTGGCTTCGCGACGGGCACGTGGCCCGTGCGCATCGAAGTGGACGGCGCGCAAAGCCGCATCGCGCTCGACACGACGAATGGCAGCCCGACCTTTGGTCAATGGCTGCCGCAACTGGGGGTGACGCCATGAGCACGGCGGCCGCGGCCACGGTTGCGCACGAAACGCTCGGCGAGGCGCTCGATCGCGTGTACGCGCGGCTCTCGCGCGGGCTTGGCGTCACGCCGGATGGCACGCGCACCGAATCCACGGCCGCCGCTGTGTCCTCCTTCCACGACGAGCACACGCACGAAGCCCTCGTGCGCCTGCAGTCGCTCTTCGCACTGAGCGACTTCGAGCTCGACGTGCTCGTGCTGTGCCTCGGTGCGAGTCTCGAAGCACGCTTTGCCAGCGCCTGCGCCGCCGCGCGTGGTGACGCGGCCAGTCCCTGGCCGAGCTTCGCGCTCGCGCTGGCGACGCTCGACGGCCCACACTGGAGCGCGCTCAGCGGCTCGACGCCGCTGCGCTACTGGAACCTGATCGACGTGATCCGCGCGGGCGGCACGGCCGACACGTTGCTGCACGCGCCCTTGCGCGTGAACGAGCGCATCCTGCACTACGTGATCGGCGTGCCCGCCATCGACGCGCAGCTAGAAGCGACGATCCTGCCGCTCGAACCCGCGCACGCGAGCGCGGCGAGCGATGCCCCGCAGGATGCCTATGGCAACGCCCTCGAAGCCGCGCTGCGGCAGTGGCTCGACGCGCACGGCGCGCAGCGGCCGCTGATCTTGTGCGGTGGACGCGCCGCCGCGCGCGAATCCGCGTTCGCGTGGCTGTGCGAGCGCGCCGGGCTGAGCCCATGGCAACTGAGCGCGAGCGAGCTGCCTGCCTCGGCCGAGGAACGCAACGCGCTCGCGCGACTGTGGACGCGCGAGGCGGCCTTGCAGCACGCCGCGCTCTACCTCCGCAGCGATGGCGAATCCGACGAAGCCGCGGCCGCCCTCGCGGGCTGGCTCGCGCGCGTGCGCGCGCCCATCGCGCTCGATGCGCCGCCCGGCTCGCGCGCCGAGCGGCTAGCGAACCTGCGCGCGGGCCTGCGCGTGGAAGTGCCCGCGCTCTCGGCCGACGAACGGCGCGCCGCCTGGCTCGACGCGCTAGGCGACGACGCCGCGCGCATGAACGGCGCGCTGGAGCGCATCGTCGACTACTTTCACTTCGACGAACCGGCGATCCGCTCGGCCGCCGCGATCGCGCGCGTGAGCCCGCAAGACGGGCGCGACGACCTCGGCGGTATCGCGTGGCAAATCTGCCGCCAGCAAGGCCGCCGCGCGCTCGACAACCTCGCGCAACGCATCGAGCCCCGCGCACAGTGGGACCAGCTCGTGCTGCCTCCCGCGCAAACCGAAACGCTGCGCCAGATCGAGATCCACCTGCGCCAGCGCGCGGTGGTCAATCAGCGCTGGGGCTTCGCGCAACGCTACAGCCGCGGGCATGGCCTCACCGCGCTCTTTTGCGGCGGCAGCGGCACCGGCAAGACGTTGGCGGCCGAGATCCTCGCGCGAGAACTCGATCTCGACCTCTATCACATCGATCTCGCGGCGCTCATGAGCAAGTACATCGGCGAGACCGAGAAGAACCTGCGCACCGTGTTCGACGCCGCCGAGGAAAGCGGCGCGGTGCTGCTGTTCGACGAGTGCGACGCCCTGTTCGGCAAGCGCAGCGAAGTGCGCGACAGCCACGACCGCTACGCCAACCTCGAAGTGAGCTACCTGCTGCAGCGCATGGACAGCTATCGCGGCATGGCGATCCTGACGACCAACCAGCGCCACGCACTCGATCCCGCGTTCGTGCGGCGCATTCGCTTCATCGTGCAGTTTCCGCTGCCCGACGCGCCTTCGCGCGCGCGCATCTGGCGCGGCATCTTCCCCGCCGAGGCGCCGCTGGACGAGGCGCTCGACTTCGAGCAGCTCGCGCAACTCAACGTGCCGGGCGGCGTGATCCGCAACATCGCAGTGCACGCGGCCTTTCTCGCCGCCGAAGCCGGCGCGCGCATCGGCGCGCCGCACATACTCGCGGCCTCGCGCACGGAGTACGCGAAGATGGACCGGCCGCTCACGGCCGCCGAAACGAGGGGATGGTCATGATCCAGACAGCCGCTCATCAGCCAAAGGCCAACGCGCAGGCTCCCTCCCGCACGAAGCCCACGAACGTGCGCATCGACATCGCGCATTTGAGCGTGGAAGGCTACACCGCCGCGCAGTACACACGTTTCATGCGCACGCTGGAAGCCGCGCTGCGCACGCTGGCCGCACAGCCGCGCGACTGGTCCGCGCTCGCCGCGCCCGGCGAGCAGCACACCGCGCGAGTCGCCCCGCTCACGCCACGTCCTGGCACCACGCCCGAGCAAGCCGCGCGCGAGCTCGCGCAGCGCCTTTTCTCGCGACTGGCCTCGGCGGCTCCGGTCGCTCCGGTGGCTCCGGTGGCGGCGGTAGCGACAGCGGCGGTGGCGGCCCTGATCGCGACGGATCCAACGGAGCCGACGTTGCCCGCACATCTGCTCCCGGTGTCCACAGCGACCCGAGCGACCCCAGCCGCCACGGCGAACGCCCATGCCCCGGAGCCCCGCCATGCCTGACATCTCCCCGCTGCTGCGCAAGGGTGCGATCCTGATGCTCGATCCGGTGCTCGGCGTGCCGCTCGGCTCGATCTCGCTGCAGTACAACCCCGAGACGCTCACGCGCTCGCTCAAGCCGCAGGCCGTGGGCGACGAGCCCGACCGCACCGAGATCCTGCGCCTGAAGGGGCCGCCCATCGAAACCATCAAGTGCGAGATCGAGATCGACGCCACCGATGCGCTCGATGCAGGCAACGCCACTGCAATTGCGCTCGGCATCCAGCCGCAGCTCGCGCTGCTCGAACTGCTGATCTACCCCTCGAGCGTCACGCTGATCGCCAACGAGGTGCTCTCGCTGATCGGCACGATCGAGATCCTGCCGATGCAGTCGGCGCTGACCGTCTTCGCCTGGAACGCCACGCGCCTCACGCCCGTGCGCTTCACCGACATGGAGATCACCGAGCAGTTCTTCGACCCGCAGCTCAACCCCATCCACGCGAAGGTCTCGCTCGGCATGCGTGTGCTGAGCGTGAACGACGTGGGCTTCCTCACACCGGCGGGCGCCCTCTACCTCGTCTACCAGACGACGAAGGAAGGCCTCGCGCTCATGCCGACCTCCTGACCAAGCCCAAACCACGCCCAAATCACGCCCCAATCACACCAAAACGAGAACGAACATGGATGCCTCGCTCAGCGCCCTCATCAGTTCCGCCGCCGGTACCGGCGCGCCGACCCTGCCATCGAGCCGCTACTACGGCGCGGCCACGCTGCCGTACACGCTGCCCAACGGCACGGTGGTGCGCTATCTCGCGCGGCGCATCGTGCCGCAGCCCACGATCTATCCGGCAACGCAGGGCTATGCCGTCGTCGAAGGCGCCCGGCTCGACAATCTCAGCGCGACGTTTCTCGGCGACCCGCTGCTTTACTGGATGATCTGCGACGCGAACGGCAGCGTCGACCCCGACGCGCTAACCGAGCAGCCAGGCCGTGCGGTGCTGATACCGCTCTCGTCGAATATTCCGCCCGGAGCGCGCAATGGTTAGCCCGCTCTACCTCACGCTGCTGGCCGGCCCCGTGATCGCGGTGCCGGCGCCCAAGCCGCTCATCGACGCGCTCGTCTCGGCCGAGGTCACCGAATCGGCCACGGGCAGGAGCGGCTTCCAGCTCACCTTCACGCTCGCGGACGACTCGATCCTGCAAACCTTCTTCGTGCTGGCGGCCTCTTCGCCCGTGCCGGTGCTGCGCGTCGTGCTGATGGCGACGTTCGGCGGCCTGCCGCAGGTCGTGATGGACGGCATTGTCATGCACTGCGAAGTATCTCCGGAGGCCATGCAGGGTTCGTCGAAGCTCGTGATCACGGGCGAGGATCTCTCGGCGCTGATGGGCTTCGTCGACTTCACGGGCTTGCCGTATCCGGGTGCGAGCCCCGACGTGCGCGTGGCCGCGATCCTCGCGAAATATGCGGCGTTCGGCGTCGTTCCCGCCATCGTGCCGGTGCCCGTCCCCGATATCGAAGTGCCCACCGACCGCACGCCCGGCCAGAAGGGCACCGACCTCGAATACATCCAGGAACTCGCGCGCCTGTGCGGCTACGTGTTCTACATGATCCCCGGCCCCGCGCCCGGCACGAGCACCGCGTACTGGGGGCCGCAGGTCCGCTTCGGCATGCCGCAGCCGTGCCTGAACGTGAATCTCGACGCGTGGACCAACGTCGAAAACCTGAGCCTGCGCTACGAGCCGCAGGGCGCGGTCACGCCGGTCGTCTTCACGCAGTTGCCGGTCATCAACACCGTGGTGCCCATTCCGATTCCGCCCGTCACGCCGTTCAATCCGCCGCTCGGCCTCATGCCGCCGATCCCGCAAAAGGTCGAGCCGCTCGAAGACACCGCCAAGCTGCCCTTCGGCCAGGCGCTGATGCGCGGCATGGCGCGCTCGGTGGAAACAGCCGACATCATCACCGGCCAGGGCTCGCTCGACGTGCAGCGCTACGGCCAGATCCTGCGCGCGCGCAGCCTCGTGGGCGTGCGCGGCGCCAGCGTGCCGTTCGACGGCATCTATTACGTCGACAGCACCACGCACCAGATCAAGCCCGGCGAGTACAAGCAGAGTTTCGTGCTCAAGCGCAACGCGCTCGTCGCGAACACACCCGTCGTTCCCGCCATGCCCTTCTAAATCGGAGACCGTCCCATCATGAGCAAGCATTACGGCAAGTTTCGCGGCACCGTCCTCGACAACGTCGATCCCATGCAGATGGGCCGGCTCATGGTCCAGGTGGCCGCCGTCTCCAACGTGTTGCCCTCCACGTGGGCCATGCCGTGCCTGCCGTTCGGCGGCATCCAGGCGGGCCTCTATGTGACGCCTGCGATCGGCTCGGGCGTGTGGATCGAATTCGAGCAGGGCGACCTCGACTACCCCGTGTGGGTGGGCTGCTACTGGGGCTCGGCCGCCGAAGTGCCCGCGCTCGCGCTCGCGGCGCCGCCGGGCCTGCAGCAGATGGTCGTGCAGACCACCGAGCAGAACACGCTGATGATCAGCGACGTGCCGGGGCCGACCGGCGGCATCCTGCTGAAGTCGGCGACGGGCGCGATGATTTCGATTAGCGAGGTCGGCATTACGATCAGCAACGGCCAGGGCGCGACCATCGTCATGACGGGGCCCGCCGTCACGATCAACGAAGGCGCGCTGCAGGTGATCTGAATGTGCACACGCAGGCGAACCCACAGGTGACCCCATGCCAGGCTTCCTCATCCAGCAGGGCGCGACTGTCACGTGCGCCCATGGCGCGCCGGCCATGCCGAGCGTGCCGAACCCGGCCGTCACGTTGAGTGGCATGCCCTCCGCGCTGCTGCCCATGCCGTGGGTCGTGACCGGCTGTCCGGCCGCGGCGGCGCTGAACCCGCCGTGCATCACCGCCACGTGGCTCATGGGCACCGTGCGCGTGACCTCGTTCGGCCAGCCGCTCGTGATCCAGAGCGGCACGTCGATCTGCGCGCCGAGCGGCCTGCCGCTCATGCCGATCGTCGCGCAGACGCGGGTCGCCGCTCAATAGCCGGGCCTTGCCGCCGAGCCGCCCATGCCACCCCGAGGCCCGCGATGAACCTCGCCTTCCCCTACGCCCTCGACCCGAACGGCCACACGGCCCAGACGAGTCTCGTCGAGCATATAGCGCAGATGATCGAGCAGATCCTCTTCACCTCGCCGGGCGAGCGCGTGAACCGGCCCACCTTCGGCAGCGGCACCGCGCAGCTCGTTTTCGCGCCCAACAGCGACATGCTCGCGGCCGCGCAGCAGAACGTGATCCAGGCAAGCCTGCAGATGTGGCTTTCGGACCTGATCCGCGTGCAGTCGGTCAGCGCGATTGCAGAGGACTCCACACTGCTCATCACGGTGGTCTACGTCGTGCTGGCGACGCAGCAGCAGCAGACCCAGCAAGTTGTCTATGGCGCGCTCGCGGCCGTGGGGGGCCCATCGTGATCTACTTCTGCGCGCAGAAGGCGCGCCGCGATCTCGTGCTGACCAGCTCGTCGCTCAACGGCATCGACTACGCAGAGCTGCTCGGCGATTGCCCCGGCTGCGGCACACAACTCGCCATCACGTTCCTGAAGGACGCGCGCGACCTTGCGCTCGGCGTGGACAATGTGAGCATGAGCGGCGACACCGCGATCACGGTCGTGAGCGTGGATGCGCCAAGCGACGCCGCCCCGCTCGTGGCCGTCGTGACGTTTTCGGGCACCGGCGACTTCTCGCCCTATACGCTCACGCTCGTCGGCACGCCGGGCGGCAACGACCCGCCCGCGGGGCTCGATCCGGCGCTCTCCTCGCTCACGTTCTCGTTCAAGGCCGACTGCCCCTCGCCTGCGGACTGTCTCGCGTCCACGTGCTGCGCAACACCGGCTGTACCGCCACCCGACATCAACTATCTTGCGAAGGACTACCCAGGATTCGTGCAGGTCATGCTCGACCGCATGGCCGCGCTGGTGCCCACGTGGAACGAAACGCACGCGGCGGACCTTGGCATCGCGCTCGTGGAAACGCTCGCCTATGCCGCCGATCATCTGAGCTATCAGCAGGACGCTGTGAGCACCGAGGCGTATCTCGGCACGGCGCGCAGCCGCATTTCGTTGCGGCGTCACGCGCGGCTCGTCGACTACACGATCAACGAAGGCTGCAACGCGCGCGCGTGGATCTATCTCAGCTGCATCAAAGATCTGCTCGTGCCGGCCGGCACGCTGTTCTACGTGCGCACGCCGGGCGAGCCGACGGTGGTGATGGAGGGCGACCGTTCACACGTGGCCGCCTTGCAGGCCACCACGCAGCCGGTCTTCAGCAGCCTGTGCGACGTCATGCTGCATGAAGAGCAAAACTGCATCCTGTTCTACACCTGGAGCGACGACGACTGCTGCCTGCCGGCGGGCTCGACGGCGGCGACGCTGAACGGCCATCTGCTGACACTCGGCGTCGGCACGGTGCTCGTCTTCGAGGAGACTCGCGGGCCGCAAACCGGCGACACTGCCGACGCCGATCCCACACATCGCTGGGCCGTGCGGCTCACGAGCGTGCGCGCGTTCGACGACAGCGGCGAAACGCTCGCCGACCCGGTCACGGGCATCGAGATCACCGAAATCGCCTGGGCCGCCGCCGACGCGCTGCCGTTTCCGCTGTGCGTGTGCGTCACGCTCACGAACGCCGAAGGCACGCCCGTGCCGTACGCCGATGTGAGCGTCGCGCGCGGCAACCTCGTGCCGGCCGATCACGGCGTGTGGGTGATGAACGAGGCGCTGGGCTGTGTGCCGGCGCTGCCGCTCGCCGCGCAATCCGCGAGTGGCTGCACCTGCGACGACGGCACGACGGCCACCGCCAGCACCACCGCAGCGCAGCCGCACGCGCGCTTCTACCCCGAACTCGCGCAAACCATGCTGACCTTCGCGCCGCCCTACGACGCCACCGCGCCCGCCTCGGCTTTCCAGACGGCAGGGGCCGCCGCGCCGATGCCGCAGATCACCGTGAGCAGCGACGACGAGCGCACGTGGTCCGCCGTCCCCGATCTGCTGAAAAGCACGGGCGAGGCGACCCGGTTCGTGCCCGAAATCGAAGCCGACGGCTCGGTTTTCCTGCGCTTCGGCGACGACCAGTACGGCGCCGCGCCGCCTCCCGAGCTGCGGTTCACCGCCAGCTACCGTGTGGGCAACGGCAGTGCTGGCAATGTGGGCCACGACAGCATTGTCCACATGATCGGAGATGGCGGCGACATCACGAACGTGAACATCACGAGCGTGCGCAATCCGCTCGCGGCAGCGGGCGGCGTCGATCCCGAAAGCATGGAGCACATCCGCCAGTACGCGCCGTTCTCGTTCCAGAGCGAGGCGCGCTGCGTGACCGAAGACGACTACGGCGCGCAGGCTTCGGCCTTCCCCGGCATCAGCGAGGCGCGCGGCACGCTGCGCTGGACCGGTAGCTGGTACAGCGCGTTCGTCTCGATCGAGCCCGAAGGCGCCTTCACGCCCCAGCTCGCCGCCGACACGCTGCGCCGACTCGACCTGCTGCGCATGCTCGGCGTGGAGGTGGCCGCCGAGGCCGCGCGTATCGTCGGGCTCGCCATCGTGCTGCGCATCTGCGTGGCACCGGACCACTTCCGCGGCGATGTGTATAGCGCGCTGATGCGCCGCTTCATCACGGGCGACCAGTGCGACGGCCAGCCGGGCCTGCTCAACGCGGCGAACTTCGTGTTCGGGCAGACCCTCTACGCGAGCCCATTCGTGGCCGCCGCGCAGGCCGTGGACGGCGTGGTGTCGGCCACGCTCGTGCAGTTCGGGCGTCTGGACGAGCCGTGGGTGGACGGCGTCGCGCAGGGCTATCTGACGCTCGGCCGCATCGAGATCGCGCGTTGCGACAACGACCCCAATCATCTCGACCGGGGCACTTTCACGTTATTGCTGGACGGTGGCAAATGAGCGTCTGTCCAACCACGACCGATACGCTGTGCGACTGCTGCACAGGCATCACGCTCGAAACGCCCGAGCGCATCTTCAACGCGCCCGCGCTTTCGGCGATCGCCTATCGCGTGGGCCGCTGGGCGACCTTCAACGCGAGCATGCTCGCAAGCCTCTCGCAGGCCGCCTATACGCCCATGGGGCTGCTGCGCACGCGCGAAACCAGCGACTTCAGCATCGCGCTCATCGACGCCTGGGCCGTCGCGCTCGACATCCTCACGTTCTACCAGGAGCGCTTTGCCAACGAGGCGTTCCTGCGCACTGCGCTCGACACGCGCTCGGTGTTCGAGCTTGCGCGGCTGATCGGCTATGTGCCCTCGCCGGGCGTCGCGGCAAGCGACGTGATCGCGTTCACGCTCGCCGATGCGCCGGGCTCGCCCGACAACGTGGTGATCGCCGCCGGCACGCGCGTGCAGAGCGTGCCGGGGCCGGGGCAGACCGCGCAGGTGTTCGAGACCTCGGCCGACCTCGTCGCGCAAATCGGCTATAACGCGCTGCCCGCGCAGACCACGCAGCCGTGGCAACTGACCGGGGACACCAGCACGTGGATCGCGGGCACCGCGAACAACGTCAACGTGGGTGACCTGCTGCTGTTCGTGGCCGCAGCGGGCGGCCAGGCCGTGCAGACGGGCCCCGCCAACGCGCGCTTCGTCACGGCCGTTTCCACCGACGCCCAGCGCGGCGTCACACAACTGCAATGGGACAGCGCGCTGGACACCACCGACTTTGCGGCCGGCACGGCGGCCGATGCGGTGAGCCTCTACGTGCTGAACAAGAAGGCCGCGCTCTATGGCGTGCAGGCGCCCGACCCGGCGCTGCTCTCGAACAATCTGTCGAACATTGGCGGCGCGCCGTCATCCGGCACGACACTGCTCAAGGCCGAACTCATCAACGTCAATCCGATCGTGTTCGGTGTCGGCTCGGACGACTGGAGCTATTCGAGCTACCAGCCAGGCTCGTACCAGCTCAATCTCGATGCGTCCTATACGGGCCTCACGCCCGCGGCCAACGTGGACGAATGGGCCGTGTTCTACGGCACGCAGGGCGCCGCCTGCTTCGTGGTGGTCGCCGCCGACGAATCGAACCCGAACCGCTACACGCTCACCACCAAGACCACGCGCCTGACGTTCGCGTGGGGCGCGCCGCTCTCGGGCACGGTGTCGGACGACCTCGACACGGCGCTCGCGGCCTTCGAGAACGACACGCGCAACGTCACTGTCTACGTCAACAGCACCCAGTTGCAGCCGGCCGACCTGCCGCTCACCGAGTGGGACGCCAACCCCGGCTACTGGATGGGGCCGGGCCTGCTCGCGCCCGTGGGCGGCAGCAGCGTCGCCATCGTCGGCGGTCAGAGCATCGCGCTCGGCCAGGCGATCGGCGTTTCGGGGCAACGCGTGCGGCTGCAGGTGCTGCCCGGCGCGGGCGCACAGTTCGTGCCTTCGGGCTCCATCGCCGGCTCGAACGTGCCCGACAACCAGGTCTTTCTCGTCGACGCCTGGCCGCCCGTCGAAGACGACAGCGGCACGCCGCTCTGGAGCGTCGAATCCGTGAGCGGTGTGACGGGCGCGCTGCTCGTGACGGACGCCTTCGTGCAACTGCTGCCCGCCGCGAGCGCCGACGCCATCGTGCGCGAAGCCTCGGATGTGACGGGCATCGTGATCACGGGCGATATCACGACGCTGAGTCTGGGCGGCCCGCTCGCGCGTCTCTACGACGCCGCCACCGTGAGCGTGAACGCGAACGCCGTCACGGCCACGCATGGCGAGACCGTGCAGGAAATACTCGGCTCGGGCGATGCGACCAACCCCGCGCTCACCTTCACGCTCAAGCAGTCGCCGCTGACCTACGTTTCCTCGACCGCGCAAAACGGCACGCAATCGACGTTGCAGGTGTGGGTCAACAACCTCCAGTGGCAGGAAGTGCCGAACCTGCTCGCTGCGGGGCCGGCCGACCGCGTGTTCGTCACGCGCGTGAACGAGAGCGGCTTCACGGTGATCCAGTTCGGCAACGGCGTGAACGGCGCGCTGCCGCCCACCGGGCAGATGAACATTCGCGCCGTGTATCGCAAGGGCATCGGCAGCGCGGGCATGGTCGCTTCGGGGCAGCTCTCGCAGCCTATCGACCGGCCCCAGGGGCTGCGCTCGGCCGTCAACCCTTCGGCGGCGGCTGGCGGCGCCGACCCCGCCAGCGCCGCCGACGCGCGAGCGCGCGCGCCGCTGCCCACGCTCACCATCGGCCGGGTGGTATCGCTCGAGGACTATCAGAACTACGCGCTGAACTTCGCGGGCATCGCCAAGGCGGTCGCCTCCTGGACGTGGGCGGGCGGCCGTCGCGGCGTGTTCCTGAGCGTGGCGGGCACAGGCGGCGCGACCTTCGCGCCCACCGACAGCACGATCCTCCACCTGATCGCCTCGCTCCAGCAATACGGCAATCCGTACGTGCCGCTCACGGTCGCTTCGTATGAGCCCGTGCCGTTCGAAATCGCCGCGAACGTGCGTGTCGATCCCGATTACGACTCGACGCTCGTGCTCGCCGCCGTATGGCAGAACCTGGCCGCCGCGTTCTCCTTCGATGCTCGCCAGCTCGGGCAGAACGTGGCCGCAAGCGATGTCGTCTCGGTCGTGCAGCTCACGCCCGGCGTCGTCGCCATGCAGTTGACCGCGCTGTGCCCGAGCGGCAGCCCGGCCGGCGCCGTGCCGCCGCTGCTGTGCGCAGCCGGCCCGCAGCCGCCGCTCGGCGCGCAGTTGCTGCTGCTCGACCCCGCGAGCCAGTACGCCATCGGAGTCTGGTCATGAGCCTCGACGCCAAAGCACTGTTCGCGCTGCTGCCCGCCGTCTACCGCACGCGCGACGCACTCGCCGGCGGGCCCTTGCAGGCGCTCATGGAGATTGCGGCGAGCCAGTTCGCGATCGTCGAGGAGAACATCGAGCAGCTTTATGACGATCAGTTCATCGAAACCTGCATGCCGTGGGTCATTCCGTATATCGGCGACCTGCTCGGCTACAACTCAATCTATGAAACCGCTGCCGGACTCGACAGCCGCGCGGAGGTCGCGAACACGATAGGCTACCGCCGCCGCAAGGGCACGCCCGTGTGCCTGCAACAGGTGGCCGGCGACGTGTCGGGTCGGCCCGCCGTCGTGGTGGAGGAGTTTCGCCGCCTCATCACGACCGAGAGCCTGCGGCTGCCGCGACCGCATCACGTTGCCACGCTGGATCTGCGCAGCAACGACGTGCTCGACGACCTCGGCCCGTTCGGCGAAAGCGCCTTCGACCGCAGCAATCGCACACTCGACGTGCGCCGCATCGCGCCGCGCGTGCGCGCCGTGGCGCTGCCCGACCCCGCGCCGCTCGATATCGGCCTGCACGGCCCGGGGCGCTTCAACGTGCCCGACGTGGCCGTGCACCTGTGGCGCTGCCAGCCCTGGTGGGTCAACAACGCACCCGCTTTCGTCGTGGACGAAAGGCGCTTCCGCTTCAGCCCCATCGGCCTCGACATGCCGCTTTTCAACGTGCCGAACGCGAGCGGCGCTGCGTTTTCGAGCATGAACACGCGCCTCGACGTGCCGCAGCCGATCCGGCGCGGCGAGTTCCGCCGCCATACCGGCGCGTTCTACGGCCCGAGCATCGCCATCGTGGCCGACGGCGTGGCCGTGCCCGTCACGCGGATCTGCTGCGCGAACCTCGCGGACCGCCCCGGCGGCGCCTCGTGCGTGGTGCCGCACGACAAGATCGCGATCGACCCGGAACTGGGCCGTATCCAGTTCGCCGCCAACCTGCCCGCGCCCGCCTGCGTGCGCGTGAGCTATGCGTACGGCTTTCCGGCCGCGCTCGGCGGCGGCCCGTACGATCGCAGCGCGACGCTCGATGCGCAGCCGCTCGCCGGGGCGCTCGCTGCCGCGAACTTCTTCGCGCTCGTCGGCACGAGCGACTGCCCCGACCTCGCAAGCGCGGTCGCGCAATGGAACCAGCAGCCACCGGGCTCGACCGGTCTCATCGTGTTGCCCGGTTACGAGCGCCATGTGATCGACATCACGGGGTCCAACGCCATCGTGCTGGGTTCGGAGAGCCTGCTCGCCATCGTATCGGCGACGCCGCTCGCCGTGGGCGGCCCGCGCGCACTCGAATGGTCCAATGCGTGCGCGACACTCTGCGGCAACCTCGAGGCGAACGGGCTGGCCGCACCGCTCGCCAACGGCGATCCGGCTCCGGCCGGTCAGCTCGTCATCAACGGCGTGCTGGTTGAAGGGCAGTTGACGCTGGGCGGCGCGACACTCACCGTGCAGCTCTCCGACTGCACGTTCGTGCCGGGCCTCGGCGCGGCCGGCGATGGTCTTTCGCAATGCGAACCAAGTGTCGTCGTCACGAACGACACGACACTGTGCCTCGCGCGCTGCATCAGCGGGCCGATTGCCGCGAACGCGGCGGGCTCGGTGCGCGTGTGCGAGTGCATCGTCGATGCGAACTCGCCGTGCTGCGTGGCCTACGCAGGCGCGGACGGCTATTCGGCAGGCGCCGACCTGCACATCGAGGAGAGCACCGTGATCGGCAAGGTGCGCACGCGCACGCTCACGCTCGCCTCGAACACGATCTTCTTCGGGCGCACAGGCCTGCACGACCCCTGGCCAGCCGCCATCTGGTGCAGCCGCCGCCAGACCGGCTGCGTGCGCTTTTGCACGCTGCCGCAAGGCGCGATCACGCCGCGCCGCTACGAGTGCCTGCCGCCCGATATCACCGACGCGGCCAGCGTCGCGCAGTTCGCGCCGACCTTCGTCACGCTGCGCTACGGGCAGCCCGGCTACGCCCTGCTCTCGGGCGACGTGCCGCTCGCGGTCTGGCAGGGCGCGGACAATGGCTCGCAAATCGGCGTCTATTACGGCATTCAGGAAACCGAAGCAGTTTCGAACGTGCGGATTCGCCTGCCCGAGTATCTGCCCGTGATGCTCGAAGGCGGCGTCTTCGTGCATCCGGCGCGGCCGCTGCCGCGCGCGGCGCCGCCGCCCGTGAGCTATTACGGCGGCGCGCGGCCAACCTGCTGCGGCGACGAGGAAGACGACGCGCTCGCATGGCTTCCCGGCATCGGCGCGGGGCTGCTGTAGACAGGGCATCGATCAACAGGCGTGGCGACGCGAGGGGCAACGAGGAGCAGGCCATGAAAGGTGATTTCAGCCGTATTCGCTTCGAGCCGCAGCAACACTACACGGACGTCCTCGACCAGCAAGGGCGCGTGGCCTACGACGCGGATCACAACGAGCAGCGCTTCATCGACGCTCACCGCCGCACGACCGAGACGATCGACGTGATCGGCGAGTATGGCGCGCCGATGGACGATGCGGGCTTTGCGATCAGCTTCGCGGGCACGACGCTGTCCATCGGCGCCGGGCGTTACTACGTGCACGGCCTGCTATGCGAGAACGACGAAGCGCTCGCCTACGACGAGCAGCCGTTCCTCATGGCGAGCGCCGACCTGACCGGCATGCTCGAAGAACTCCTGCGCATGCAGGGAACCGGCTGCGTGCAGGTGTTTCTCGAAGTCTGGCAGCGCATGGTCACGGCGCTCGACGACACTTGCCTCGGCGAACCCGCGCTCGGCCAGGCCGATACGACCGTGCGTCTGCAGACGGTGTGGCGCGTCGTGGCGAATCTCGTCACGACGCAGCCGCCGTCGCAGGGCAACGCAACGCTCGCGGGCGGCGCGAGCACGGCGACTACGACGGCCACGCTATCCACGCTCGGCGCACTCAGCGGACGCACGGTGCTCGACACACTCGGTCTCGAATCCACGGCCTCGCGCGCCCAGCTCATACGCGACGAGGCAACCCTCGCCTCGCTCTCGCTCAGCCAGCCGGCCACGAACACCACGCTCACGAAGACGGGCCTCGCGCTGAACCCCGCTGCGCTCGCGGCCGCCCTTGCGTTGGAGAGTGGTACAAGCGCGCCCTCGACGCCCGCGGCATCTTCAGCTGGCGCCACGCAAACGCCCGCAACCTGCAGTTGCACGGCGATGTACGCGGCCACGCCCGCCGCGCACAGCGGCACGCTGAGCGCGCAGGTCTCCACGGGCGGCGCGGACTGCGGCTGCCAGCCGATTCCCGCCGCGGGCTACACGGGCCTCGAAAACCAGCTCTATCGCATCGAGATCCAGCTGGGCGGCCCGCTCGGCGCGGCCACGTTCAAGTGGTCGCGCGAGAACGGCTCGGTCGCGGTCGCCGTGCTGAGCGTGTCGGGCAAGAAGGTGAAGGTGGCGAGCCTCGGCATGGACGCGAACCTCGGCTTCCAGGAGGGCCAGTGGGTCGAGCTTTCCGACGACACTTACGAATTCGGCGACGTGCCGGACCAGCCCGGCCTGCTCTACCAGATCCAGCAGATCGACCGCCCATCCATGACGCTCACGATGACCACGACCGTGCAGAGCGTCGATCCCACGCGCCACGCGCGCATGCGCCGCTGGGACCAGAGCGGCACGGGCGCGGGGGCGAGCGGCGTGCCGCTCTCCTCTGGGTGGACCACGCTCGAAAACGGCATCCAGGTGTGCTTCGGCACGGGCACCTACTACGCCGGCGACGCGTGGACGATCGCGGCGCGCACCGCGACGGGCCAGATCGACTGGCCCCCGTGCGGCAGCGACGGCAACCCGTTCCAGCCGCCGCACTACACGCATGTGTATTGCGCGCCACTCGCGTGCATCCACGCGAACCTGCGCCGCGAGGAAGCCGCACTGGCGCACTACACGCCGTTCGCCATCGACGACTGCCGCCGGCTCTTTCCGAGCCTCACGGATCTGGGCGGCTTCGTGAGCGCGCAGTCACTGCACGTCACCGGCATCAACTGGTCCAACGACGACGTGCTGACCTTCGACACGCTCGTCGCCAACGGCCTGCAGGTGCAGCTCGACGGTACGCCCACCGGGCCGCTCTCGCCGGCGAACTTC
The DNA here is from genome assembly GCF_035501035.1 of Paraburkholderia sp. Lineage (GTDB taxonomy): Bacteria > Pseudomonadota > Gammaproteobacteria > Burkholderiales > Burkholderiaceae > Paraburkholderia. The sequence goes on along the minus strand of NZ_DATJWR010000391.1, from coordinate 10,068 downwards.
ATCGTGACGCTCGAAACGCCTCTGGCGCTCGGTTCCACCGATACGGCCACGAACCTTGCCGCCGGCGCAACCTCGCTGCAGGGTCTCACCGTTGCGCGCTATCCGTTCATTCTCGATTCCGCCGTGGCACAGGACGGCACCACGCTCTCGTGGACGCTGCCTGGAGCCAGCGCGGGCAAACGGCAGATCAGCGAACTCGCCACGATCGACCGCTCGCTCGCCGCCTTCGTGCAAATGGGTGCGCCGGCGCGGGCGCGCGTGAAACTCCCCGGCCACATGATCTACGCGCTCAACGCGCAGGGCTCGCAAATCTGGCTCGACGGCCAGGCGTTCGGGCAGACCGGCACGCTCGCGTCGGGCAACGGCGAACGCGTGGACCTCAGCCTGCCGAGCGGCGACGGCGAGCGCGCGAGCGACTTCGAAAGCTGGTTCTACCTGTATCCGACGCTTGCGGTGCAGAGTGTCGCGTTTACGTATCAGGCGCTCGTCGTGGAGTCGATCAACGGCACGCCGACCATCAATTCCACGACGCCCGCGGCCACCACCCAGCCTATCGTGCAGCAAGCGACCATCACACTCAACTACGCGGCCGTGCAGGCAACGACGATCCAGCTCTCGATGACGGGCGATGCCAGCGTGGCGAGCGTGCCGTCGAGCGTGGCCGTGAACGTGGGTGAGAGCAGCGTGAGCGTGGACGTGTCGATCAACGGGGTGCCCGCCTCGGGCCCCGCGCGAACCTACGTGCTGACGGCCTCGCTGCCCTCGGCGCTCGGCCAGGCGAGTTCGCAAAGCGCCTCGTTCACGATCGTCGGACGCGGCGGCCGCCGGCTCGTGGAGACCGCGCCGTCGCTCACGCTCAATCCTCAGGCCGCGACCCCGGCCACCAAAACCGCTGCGAAAACGCCCGCTACGAAAGCCACCGCGACCAAAACCACGGCTGCGAAAACCACGCGTGCCACGACACGCCGCGCGAGCACGAAGCCAACAGGAAACGGGTGAAACCATGCGCGCCCTCTGGTCGTTCTGGAGCAAGCCGTATCTGGCCGGGCGCGGGGGCATCTGGCGCGCGCCACATCACCACCTGCTCGCGTGGGCGCTTTCGCTGCGCGTGGCGCGCGCGCACTATCCCGAGACGGTCCTCGTCACCGATACGGCGGGCAAGGCCATGCTCGTCGATCACCTGGGTCTTTCGTTCTCCCAGGTGAGCACGGAACTCGACGCCCTGCGCGGTGAAGACGCGGGCTGGTGGGCGCTCGGCAAGCTCTACGCGTACAGTCTGCAGGACGCGCCGTTCGTCCATATCGACAGCGACGTGTTTCTCTGGAAGCCGCTGCCGCGCCACGTGACCGACGCGCCGGTGTTCGCGCAGTGCCCCGAGCTGCATCCGCCGCTCGACACCTGGTCGCCGCCCTGGGACATCGAAGCCGCGTTCGCGAAGCACGGGCTCGGTCTGCCGGTGGAGTGGGAATGGGCGCGCTCGCTCAGAACGGACGTGTATCGCGAGGAGAACTGCGGCATTGTCGGGGGCCAGGACGTCGGCTTCCTGCGCTATTACGCCGGCACCGCGCTGCGGCTCGTGCGCGACCCCGCGCATCGTTGCGCGTGGCGCGAAATCCCCTTCAAGGACGGCTACAACATGCGCATCGAGCAGATGATGCTCGCCGCCTGCGTGGACTATCACCGCTCGCATCCGCTCTCGCCGTGGCACGGCGTGCGCATCCGTTATCTGTTTCCCGACTTTGCGGGCGCCTTCGATCCCGCGCGCGCCGCCCAGGTCGGCTATACGCATCTGCTTGGCGACAGCAAGCGCAATGCAGCCGTCGCGCAGCGGCTCGAACAACGCATGCGCAGCGAGGACCGCGACTGCTACGAGCGCTGCGTGCGCCTCGGCCCGCGTTTCGCGCAAGGCGCGCTGGGCTGAGCTGGGCTGAGCGCGATGGTCAGTCGCCGCCGTGCCGGGCCTCGCGGAAACGCTCGGGGGCAATGGCGTGCTTGCGCATCAGTTCGAAGAACGCGCGGCGGTTCTTGCGCGCCGCCGTGGCGGCCTGCGTGATGTTGCCCGCATGCGTAGCGAGCAGCCGCTCGATATAGTCGCGCTCGAACGCCGTGATACTGCGCGCCTTGGCGTCGCGAAACGACTCGGGCGGCGCGTCGGGCTCGCGCGCTTCGGGCAGCGCGAGATCGTCCACGTCGATCACGGGCGCCGCGCAGAACAGCGCGGCGCGCTCGATCACGTTGTAAAGCTCGCGCACGTTGCCCGGCCAGTCGTAGGCGAGCAGCTTACGCATGGCGCGCGCGGTGAAGCCCAGCGCCGGGCGGCGCGCCTTGCGGCAACACAGCTGCGCGAAATGGTATGCGAGGGCGGGCACATCCTCGGCACGCTCGCGCAGTGCGGGCAGGTTCAGGTTCAGCACATTGAGACGGAAATAGAGATCGCGGCGGAACGCCCCCTGCTCAACGAGCGCCGCCACATCGTGATTGCTCGCGGCGATCACGCGCACGTCCGCATGCCAGAGCCGGTCGCTGCCGACAGGCCGGTACTCCATCTCCTGCAAGAAGCGCAGCAGCTTGGTTTGCGCGCCGAGCGGCAGCGCGTCGATCTCATCGAGAAACAGCGTGCCTCCCTCCGCTTCGCGCACGAGCCCGCTGCGCGCCACATGCGCCGAGGTGTACGCGCCGCGCGCGCAGCCGAACAGCTCGCTCTCCATCAACTCCACGGGAATCGCGCCGCAATTCACGGCCACAAGCCCGCGCGCCGCGCGGGGCGACAGATAGTGGATCGCGCGCGCGAACATCTCCTTGCCAGTGCCGGTTTCGCCGAGAATCAGCACGCTCGCGTCGCTGCGCGCCGTGACCGGCAAGCGCGCGAGTTCGCGCACGAACAACGTGCTCGAGCCGATCAGGTCGTGAGCGCGTGCGGTTTCGATGGCCGCGCGCGCATCGAGCGCGGGCCTCGCGAGCAGGCCGGCAGCCCGTTCCACACGCATGCCGAGCTCGCCGTCGCGATAGGGCGCGCACACGAAGTCGAACGCGCCCGCGCCCAGCAGCGACGCAACGTCCTGAGCGCCGATCCCGCTGCACAGCACGATGACCGAGCACGCCGGCATGGCGCGGCGCATCTGCTCGATATGGCTCGCTGCAAGGACATGGGCGCCCGCATCGACGGAAAGCACGAGCAGGTCACAGGCGCCGGCCACGCCCGGCGGCGGATGCCAGACCACGTCGAGACGCGCACCGACCTGCGCACACAGCGCGCGATACGCGTTGCGTCCTAATGCCTCTGCGTCCCCCACGGCGCTCACACCGCAATTGAGCCTGTCCATTTGTTTTCTTCCGTTGACGCAAAGCGCGGCTACGCCTTCGCAAGGACGAACGAACGCCCAGCGCCCATGCGCCGTATGGAAAGGAATGCCGGGAATCGCCGCGCCGCCTCAAACCGGTTCTTGTTCGATAGCCGACTTCGTGAAGATAAAATGAATGCAACAACTCCGCCCACGCAATATCCGGTCGATTATTGCGCACCTGCGGTAATGTTCATTTCTTTCGGAATTAATGTAGCGTAGCACACGGCCACCAACTTTCAAGACGGTAACAACTTCTGCCTTATTCGATGGTCATGTTTTCAAACAGGCGATTTTTCCGTGCCTTGTATGGTGGTCCGGTCGTGTAGTCGAATTTTCCAGCCTGTGGTTAGATTCTGGTCGAATCGCGAGATTAAATTGATCGCGTTCGATTATTAAAACTCCCCTATTCCCACGCAAAAGAGTTTGATTTCAAATTGCAGATTTCCTGAATCATTTACATTGCGAGTTACGCGACGCGCGCGTGCCCGCTCACGCTTCCGGCGTCGCGATGTCGGCGCGGATCAGCTCGTCGGCGAGCGCTAGTGCTTCGCTGCGCGCTTGCGCGCCGGTCGCACACGGCCCCGGGCGCGAGCAACCGTCGAACGGATAGATGAGCCGGCCGTCGGTCCTGCGGCGGATTCGCAGCAACCCGTAGTAACGGCCCGCTCCGTCGATCTGCTCGCCACAAAAGACTTCGTAGTCCGCAGCCGTGCTCGGGCGGCGCGCGGCCGGTTTCGGCCCCTTCTCTGGCATGTTGGCACTCCGCGGTTAGCCTTGGGCAGGATAGGCACTGTCACAGCAAGCGCCGCGCCCGGCTTGCGGGACGTTGTGCGCGCAATGAATTACACTTGCCAGCCCGACACCACGTAGCTGCCGCGTGCATGACGCGTCCATGCGCCCATGCCCGCGCGATGGGAATCGCGTCGAAGCGCACGATAACAGGCACAATACGCGGCGAAGCCGCTGCGCGAACACGATGTTCGTCATTCGAACAGGTCGACGCCGCCGCACCGCAATCCGCCCCTTTCTCGCTGTGATGACCCACGACCTTCCCGCTTCCCCAGCCACTGCAGCACGCCCGCCGAACTCGCCGCGCTTCCTGCTGTTCCTGATCTGCCTGTTCGCCTCGGCTGGTCAGCTCGCCATCGACATCTACGTGCCCGCGCTGCCTGCCATGGCGCGTTACTTCGCGACCTCGCCGCAGGCGATCCAGTCGAGCGTATCCGGCTATATGGCCGCTTACGCGTTCGGCCAGCTCATCTTCGGGCCGATCTCCGACCATTTCGGCCGCAAGCGCGTACTGGCCTTCGGCCTCGTGATCTACACGATCGGGTGCCTGCTCTCGCTCGTCTCGCCGAATCTGGAAACCTTCGTGCTCGCGCGGTGCCTGCAAGGCTTCGGCATTGCCGCGACCAATCTGCTCGCGAAGGCCATCATCACCGATTCGTTCTCGGGCACCGCGCTCATGCACGCGTTCACCTATATGTCGATCACCTGGGGACTCGCGCCGATCATCGCGCCCGTGATCGGCGCGCATCTGCAAACGTGGTTCGGGTGGCAGGCGTGCCTCGTGTTCCTGCTCGCCTATTCGCTCGTGATGTGGGCCCTGCTCTGGCGCTTTCGCGAAACCTTGCGGCAACCCGTGCACCTGGAGCCGCGCACGCTGTTCGCGAACGCGGGCAAGGTGCTCGCGAGCCCGGTGTTCCAGAGCTGCTTTCTCGCCCAGGGCCTGTGCTACAGCATCCTGCTCGTGTTCAACATCATCGGGCCGTTCATGGTGCAGAACACGCTGCACAAGCCGCCGACCTTCTTCGGCTACCTCGCGCTCGGCATCGGCCTCATGTATTTTCTGGGCGGCCTTTCGAACCGCCTGCACGGCCCGCGCCTGCCAAGCCCGGAGCAACGGCTGCGCGTGGGCGCGCGCGTGATGGCGGGCGCGGCGATCGCCATGCTCGTGCTCGCGCTCACGGTCGGCCTGCGCGTGTGGACGCTCGCCACGCCCGTGCTCGTGATGGGGCTCTGCGCGGGCGCGATGTACCCCACGCTGATGGCCAAGGGCAATTCGCTGTTCCCGCACATTGCCGGCTTGACGAGCGCGATTCTCGGCTGTGCGCTGCTGCTCGTTTCGTCGGCGATGATGGGGCTGGCCGGATTCGTCTCCGTGCACGTGCTGACGCCGCTTGCAGTGTTCTTCGTGCTGCTCGCGCTCACGGTCGTCGTCATGGTGACGAAGTTGCTGCGGCACCTCGCGCAGCATCAGGCCGCCACGGTCGCGCAGCGCAGCGGCGAGGCGGCGTGAGTGTCAAACAAGCGCCAAACGAGCGCTAGATGAGCGCTAACAGGGCGCTTCGCGAGCACGCCTGCACGCCGCTGCAAGGCTAATCGCCGCAATCGCGCGCGGGTGGTTCGGGCTGGTAGCGTTCGAGCCAATACGCGTACTGAGCCGGCAAGACCCACGACGGCCGCTCGACCTTCAGATGCTGCGCCGCGCGGTACGGATAATGCGGATCGGCAAGATGGGCGCGCCCGATCATGGCCAGATCCATCTGTTCCTCGGCGATCACGCGCTCGGCCACGCGCGGCATGTCCACGCCCCACGACGAGGCCACCGGCAAGCCGGCGTCGCGTCGCACGCGCGCCGAGACCGGCGCGAGAAACGCCGGCCCCCAAGGAATCTTCGCACCCGGAATCGAAAACCCGACGCTCACGTTCAGCAGATCGAGCCCTTGCGCGCGCATCGCGCGCGTGAGTTCGATCGATTCGGTCAGCGTTTGCTCGTCGCGCCCGTCGTATTCGATCACACCGAAGCGCGCCGTGAGGGGCAGATTCTCGGACCATACCGCGCGCACGGCGGCCAGCGTTTCGAGCAGAAAGCGGCCACGGCCTTCGAGACTGCCGCCATAGGCATCGGTGCGCTGATTCGAATGCGTCGAGAAAAAGCTCTGTGCGAGATAGCCGTGCGCGAAGTGCAGTTCGAGCCATTCGAAGCCCGCCGCGCGCGCACGCTTCGCGGCGTCGACAAAGGCCTGCTTCACGCGGGCAATGTCATCTAGCGTCATGGCGCGCGGCACGCGCGGCAGGTTCGCGCCGAACGCAATGGCCGAAGGCGCGATGGGCTGCCACGCACGCGGATCGCTCTCGGGAATATGATCGTCGCCCTCCCAGGGCCGGTTGGCGCTCGCCTTGCGTCCGGCATGCGCGATCTGGATGCCGGGCACCGCGCCGGCCGCCTTGATCGACGCGGCGATGCGCGCCATGCCTTCGGCCTGCTCGTCGTTCCACAGGCCCGTGCAGCCGGGTGTGATGCGTCCTTCGGGCGAAACCGCCGTGGCCTCGACGATGACGAGCCCCGCGCCGCCGCGCGCGATGGCCGGATAATGGATCCAGTGCCACGCGTTCGTGACACCGTCGACGGCGCTGTACTGGCACATCGGCGGCACCGCAATACGGTTGCGCAGCGTAACGTCCTTGAGTTTGAACGGACTGAACAAGGCTGACATTTCGCGCCTCCTGGAGGGGAATCAGAATGGTCCGCGATGACCGGCGCGCGCTGGGCGCACGCGCCTCGCGCCGCCGCCACGTGGGCATGATGGCGGCGCATCGCTTCCCACATTAGGCGAAAATCCTGCGCTGCGGCGTATGCGTGAATGCGGCGCATGTTGCGGCCGCGCGCACCGAAGAAACGACGCCTTCCGACACAGCGAGTCGGCCCGTGTGGAACGAGACATCATCCCGGAGCGCGCCGAACGGCGCCGCGCCCCAGTCAGGCAATCGCCCGCTTCAACCTTGGAGAATGGGCTCCCAACTGCCCGATCGGGCCGAACGGAAAACGGCATCGATCACCCGCATGTTTGCGCGGGTATCTTCCAGCGCAATGGCCTGCGGACCGCCGCTCAATATTGCTTGCGCGAAGACCGCGGCCGCCACGCCGTATTGATCGCACACAGGAAGTTCCAGCCAGCGATCCGTCCCGGCTCCCGCGCCTGCCGGTCCACTCACGAGGAGCCGCGTCGGTCGATCATTCGGCGCGTTGAACGGAATCTCGACCTCAATCCGCCCCGTCGTGCCATGAAATTGCATGCGCTGATAAGGATGGATCTGGGTCGAGTAAAAGAAGCTCGCCTGCACGCCCTCGAAATCCATCAACACGGAGCCAAGCCGGTCCACCTCGAACGTCGGGTCGCGCTCCATCAGCGCGACCACCTGCCGTGGCTCGCGCCCGGTGATGAAGCGTGAAGTCGTGATGGGATAACAACCGATGTCCAGCAGGCCCCCGCCGCCCAGTTCGTTCTGGTTGCGGATATCGTGCGCATTGGTGTTGTAGTAGGTGAAGCCGCCAGTCACCGCCCGCAATTCGCCTATGGCCCCTTCGTCGATCAAGGTGCGCACCTTTAGCCATTGCGGATGCGTGCGAACCATGAAGGCTTCCTGGATGTATCGACCGCTCTTTTCGCGCGCCGCGATCAGTCGTTCGACCTGTTGTGCATCGAGCCCGATCGGCTTCTCGCACAGCACGTGCTTGCCCGCCTCGACGGATTTGATCGACCACTCGACGTGAAGGTGGTTCGGCAAGGGGATATACACCGCGTCGATTTCCGGGTCCGCCAGCAGTGCCTCGTAGCCGTCGTACGCGACGGCCAGGCCATACTTCGCCGCGGCTTCCCGCGCCTTCTGCGCGGAGCGCGAAGCGATGCCCTTCACGCGGCACTTTGGCGCGTTGTGCATGGGCACGACGATCTTGTCGTTGATCTTCGCCGTGCCCAGGATCCCCCAGACAATTTCATCTTTTGCCATGACATCCCCTTTTGCATTCCGTGTGTGATGATCGGACCGAACGAGCGCAACGAAAGCGTCCGATCGCGCCAGTTTACACGTGGCAAAGGGGATGGCCCATGGCGGGCCCGCGCTCAGACCGTTTGCAGTCCTTCGCTGTCGACGATGCGGATCAGCTTGCCTTGCGCGTCGATGAGGCCGCGCTTCTGGAAGCGCGACAGGATCCGGCTCACGGTTTCGAGCGTCATGCCGAGGTAGCTGCCCATGTCCTCGCGCGACATGCGCAGGCGGAATTCAGCCTGCGAGTAGCCGCGCTGCCAGTTACGCGCCGCAACGTCGAGCAGGAACGCGGCCACACGCTCTTCGGCGGTGAGCGAGCCGAGCACGAGCATCTGCGAGGCTTCCTGATTGAACTGGTCGCCCATGAGGCGTTGCAGCCGGTCCATCATCGTGCTGCTTTCGCGGCACAGGCTCTTGAGTGCGGCGTATGGAAGCGTGCAGATCGAGCTGTCCTCGAGCGCGACCGCGCTGAACGCGTGCACGTCGTCGGCAATGCCGTCGAGTCCCAGCGCGTCGCCCGCGAGACGAAGCCCCGTGATCTGCTCGCGTCCGTCGCGATTGACGATGAGTGTCTTGAGCGAGCCGGAACGCACCGCGAACAGGCTGTCGAAGCGGTCGCCCGAGCGGTAGAGCGACTCGCCGCGGCGCACCTTGCGCGCACTGCAGATCAGGGCCTCGAGCTTGGGCAGGTCTTCGGCGGGGAGGCCTTGCGGCATGCACAGATGGCGCATGGCGCACCCCGAGCAGCGCGCGGAAGGCGGTGTTAAGCCAAGAGGAGCGCGGCCTCTCTGGCGCATGACGACGGCGGGTCCTGCAGCGGGTGACAGCATCGGACGACTCCTTCCAGATATTTTTTTGAAGACTCCGACGCATTGTCACACCATAGACGCGCGTCAAAGTGGCGGCAAAATGACGCGTGTAGGAACGGACGGCTCCAAGCCGTCTTGCAAGTCGTCTGGCAAGCCCTCTTTCAAGCTCATCTGCAAGCCCTCTCATCTAGCGATTTCGCGGGGGCGATGGCCGCTTGCGAACTAACAGGGAGCCGCATCGCCGAGGTCTGGCCACGAATAATAAAGCCGCCGCACTTGCGTACGGCGGCTCCAGGCGCCGAGAGTTCGGCCTGCCTCGCCGGCACGAAAGCTTCCGGAAGAAGCCGCCTTCAAGTCCGGAAGATCGACACCGCCTGCGAGAGCCGGTGCGCCTGCCCCGAGAGCGAATCGGCGGCGGCAGCGGCCTCTTCCACGAGCGCGGCGTTTTGCTGCGTCACTTCGTCCATCTGCGTGACGGCGCGGCTGATCTGCTCGATGCCGAGGCGCTGCTCGGACGAAGCGTCGGAGATGCCCGCAATGATGTCCGTCACGTTATCGACCGAGCGCACGATGCTTTCCATCGTCTCGCCCGCGGCGCGCACGCGCTCGGAACCCTCTCGAACCTGCCCGACCGATGCGTCGATCAACCCCTTGATCTCGCGCGCCGCGCTCGCGCTGCGCTGCGCAAGCGAACGCACTTCCGAGGCGACGACGGCGAATCCGCGTCCTTCCTCGCCCGCACGCGCGGCCTCCACGGCGGCGTTGAGCGCGAGAATGTTGGTCTGGAACGCAATGCCTTCGATCACGCCCGTGATCTCGACCATCTTCTCCGAAGAGTTCTGAATGGCCGACATCGTATCCACCACGGCCGCCACCGCCGCGCCGCCGTCGGCCGCCGCCGTGCTGGCCGTGGAAACGAGCTGGCGAGCCTGGTTGGCGTTGGCCTCGTTGTTCTGCACCGTCGATGTGAGCTGCTCCATGCTGGCCGCGGTTTGCTGCAGCGAGGCAGCCTGCTCTTCGGTGCGCGACGAGAGGTCCGTATTGCCCGCGGCGATCTCGCCCGCGCCCGCCGTCACGGACTC
>NZ_DATJWR010000390.1:0-24327 GCF_035501035.1 Paraburkholderia sp. | reverse complement strand
TCCTGCGCGGCGCTCGAGTACAGATAGTCGAGATACGCCTGCGCCACCTTGCGCGTGCCGCGCTTGTCCACGACCTTGTCGACGATCGTCACCGGCGGCTCCGCGAGCAGGCTCACCGACGGATAAACGGCTTCGAAGTCCTTCGCACCCACGCCCGTTTCGATGAGCGCCACTTCGTTCTCGAAAGTCACGAGCACGTCGCCGATGCCGCGCTGCGTGAAGGTGGTCGTCGCGCCGCGGCCGCCCGTGTCGAGCACCGGCACGTTCTTCAGCAGCGCGCGCTCGAAGTCGAACGCCTGCGCGTCGTTCGCGCCCTGCTGCTTGCGGTAGCCCCACGCCGCGAGGTAGGCGTAGCGGCCGTTGCCTGAAGTCTTCGGGTTGGCGATCACGACCTGCATGCCCGGCTTCGCGAGATCGTCCCAGTCCTTGATGTGCTTCGGATTGCCCTTGCGCACGAGGAACACCATCGTCGTCGTATAGGGCGCGCTCGCGTCGGGCAGGCGCGAGCGCCAGTTCGCGGGCACGAGATGCCCCTGCTGCGCGAGCAGGTCGATGTCGTTGGGCTGGTTCATGGTCACGACGTCGGCCTGCAAGCCCTGCATCACCGAAAGCGCCTGCGCGCTCGACGCGCCGTGCGACTGCCTGATCGACACGGTCTCGCCGGTCTTCTTCTGATAATCCGCGATGAAGCTCGCGTTGATGTCCTTGTACAACTCGCGCGTCACGTCATACGAGACGTTGAGCAGCGACGTGTCGGCATGCGCCGCCGCCGCGCTCAATGCGATGATGCCCGCGCCGAGCCAGCGCGCCGTGCGTCCCAAACCTGCCATGGTGGTCCCCGTCTGTCGTTCAAAGGCGTCATGGCCTGCCTGAATGATTTCGTAAGCAAGCCGAACGCACGATTCTAGCGAGTCGGGGCGCGCCGCTTATACCGTTACGCGCTTTGCTTTTCGACTTTCCTGCTAAGCGCGCTTCTCACACCATGGTCAGGCCATGATGTGCGCGCCGCCGTCGATATACACGGTGTTGCCGCTCATGCGGCGCGCGTAGCGCGTGGCGAGATAGGCGGTCGCATAGCCCACGTCCATGATGTCGACGAGCTCGCCGAGCGGTGCGCGGTCGACGGCGTCGGCGAGCATGCGATCGAAATCGGGCAGGCCCGAGGCCGCGCGCGTCTTGAGCGGTCCGGGCGAGATGGCATGCACGCGAATGCCGAGCGGCCCGAGTTCATACGCGAGATAGCGGCACGACGCTTCGAGCGCCGCCTTCACCGGGCCCATCAGGTTGTAGTTGGGCACGACGCGGTTCGCACCGTCGTAGCTCATGGCGAAGAGCGTGCCGCCGCGCGGCATCAGCGGCACGGCGCGCCTGGCCATGCGGATGAACGAGTGGCACGACACGTCCATCGCATAGCCGAAGCCCTGCGCCGACGATTCGAGCAGGCCGCCTTGCAGGTCGGCCTTCGGCGCGTAGGCGATGGAGTGCAGCACGATGTCGAGCGTGCCCCACGTCTCGCGCACGGCATCGAAGACAGCGTCGAGCTGCGCATCCTCCTCGACGTTCAACGGCAGCAGCAGTTGCGCGCCCAGCTCTTTGGCGAGCGGTTCGACGTAGGGCTTGGCCTTGTCGTTGAGGTAGGTGATCGCGAGTTGCGCGCCGAGGTCGGCGAACGCGCGGGCGCAGCCGTAAGCGATCGATTCGTTGTTCGCCACGCCGGTCACGAGCGCGCGCATGCCGGCAAGCGGCCGGTCGGGAGGGGTATGCATGACGGACCTCGCGGATGATGGCGGCCGTTCACGGCCGTAGATGCGGTTGCGGATCGTGCTGCTTTCATGCGATGCGCCGCATCGGCGGGGATGCGGCGCATCGTTCATGCTTGATGCAGGAAAGCGCGCGATGGGACCTCCGCGCGCTCTGTGCTGCTCTGTGCTGCTTTGCGCTGCTGGGTCCTTACTGGCTCCTTATTCGCCCGCGCTGCGCGTCGCGCGGCGGCGCGTGGCCGTCGTGCCCGCAGCGCGCGTGGCCGTGGGCGTGGACGCCGCGCGCGAGCGGCGCGCCGTTTTCGCGGCGGCTGGCGCTTTTTTCGCTTCGGCCGCCTCCGCAGCCTTCGCCTTCACGCCGGCGCGCGCCGCACGCAAGGACCTGGCGGGTGCGGTGGTTTCGCTTGCAACGCTATCCGTGGCACGAGACGCGTTCGCAGGAGCCGCGGTGTCTTCAGTCGCCGTTGCCTGCGCCGCATCCTTGCCGGCCACCTGCGCGCTGCTCTCGCCCGCTGTGCTGCCGCCCGCACCGGCACCGCCCTCCGAAGGCGCGCCATCCGACGAAGCTCCACCGTCGAGCGGCGGCAGCCCCGACTTCTCGCTGCCCGGCTCGACACCCAGCGCGCGCTGCACATCGCGATAGCGCTCGCGCCGCTCGCCTTCCAGCGGCCCCGATACGGTGGCGATGCGATATACGGCTGCGAGCAGCGCACGGCGCGTCTTCATGTCGGGCACGATCTCGGGCAGCGCCGCGATCGCGGCCTGCGGATCGAGCTGCACGATCGCGCCCTGCCGGCGAGCCGCCTCCTTGAGCTCGGCGATGCTCGGCTGACGATCGCCGAGATACTCGCGCGCGAGTTCGCGCATGCGCTGGAACGGCCGGTACTGCACCGCATGCATTTCGTCGACGATGTAGGCGGCGATGCGCATGAACGCATCGACGAGCGTGCCCTTCGCGAGATTCGCACGCGCGGCGCGCAGCCGGTATTGCGCGAGCTCCTTGCGCAGCGCCATGAGCGGCGGCGCAATCGGCTCGAGCGGCTGGTTCGGCGCCACGCCCACGCAGGCCTGCACCCACGGCGCGGTGTACACGTTGTAGAACGTGCTTTCCACCCAGGCGTCGCGCGCGTCGCGATAGGCGTCCCACGAGGCCTCGATGGTCGCCGATGCCTGCTTCTCGAGCTGCGTGAACGGATTATCGGGCGCGGCCGGCTTGCGGTGCTCGCGCACCGCCTCGGCGATCGCGGGCAACACGCCGAGCGCGGGATTCGCGTCGCTCATCACGCTGCGCTCCACGCGCGCCGGATGCGACTCGCGCAGCAGATGCGCGCTGAGCGCATTGCTCGACGCGCGCACGAACGGCGAGACGAAGAGGTCGTAGAGGCGCTGGTTGTTCTCCGCGAGACGGCGCACCACTTCGAAGGGCTGCTCGTCGTCACGGCCGTCGTCGAGCGCGAGGATGTCCTCGATGGTGCGCAGCTCGAAGCGGATCTCGTAGCGGCCCTCAAGCGCTTCGAGGCGCCCCGCTTCCGGCGTGGAATCGGTGATCTTCGCTTCGTAGAGACCGGGCGGCAGCACGTCGATCAAATCGAGCGCCGAAAAGAGCTCCGTGTGCTCCTTGTTCGCCACGCTCGCCGAAACGAAGATGCCAAGGTGTCCTACCTTGTCGTGCAGGCAGTACACGATCACCTGCTCGTTGGCGACGATCTCGTCGACGCTCGCGTAGAGATCGGGAATCCAGTTGAGCGCCTGCTGCGGCGGCGTGATGTTGTCGCCCCACGAGGCGAGCACGATGATCGGCGTGCGGATGTTGCGCAGGTCCACGGGCGCGCGCGCGTTCTTCGCGTACACCTCGTTGCGCGTGAGGTGATTGCCGACGAAGAGGTTCTGCACGATCCAGTCGATCTCCGCGCGATTCAACTGGAAATGGCCGCCCCACCAGCGCTCGAACTCCAGGAAGCGCTCGCGCTCGGTATCGACTCTCGAATAGAGGTTGTAGAGCTTGCCCCAGTATGTGTTGGCGGGATTGAGGTTCTCGAAGTTCTGCACGAGATACGCGCCGTCGAAGCGGCCGTCGCCGAGGTCCGCGGCGAGCGACGACATCCACGAGCCCCCCAGCATGCCGCCCGAATAGCGCATGGGGTTCTTGCCGCGCACGCCGGCCCAGTAAGAAAGCGGCGAGCCCGCCAGCATGAGCGGGCCGACCAGCGCGGGCGCGGACGCCGCGAGCAGCGCCGCGGCCCAGCCGCCCTGGCAGTTGCCGATGATGAACGGCAGGCCGTCGGCATCGGGATGCAGTTCGCGCACGCGCTGCACGAACACCGCTTCCGCCTGTGCGACAGACTGGATCGTCTGGGTTTCGCAGGGCACGGGGAAGAAGGTCACGAAATAGCACGGATGGCCCTTGCGCAGCGCGATGCCCACTTCGCTGTCCATCTTGAACCCCGCAATGCCGGGGCCGTGGCCCGCGCGCGGATCGATGACCACGAACGGGCGCATGCGCGGATCGGTCGGCGCGCCTGCCTCGGGCTTGATGCGCAGGAGTGCGTAATTGCATGGATCGTCGAGTTCGCGGCCATCGACGATCACTTCGTAGTCGAACGCGAGCACCGGCGGCATGCCCGCCTGCTCGTGCAGATACGTCTGGTTGCCGCGCTCGCGCAGCACGTCGAGGAACAGCACGCCGCGCTGCCAGGCGTCGTAGACGTAGTCATAGAGCGGTTGCGCGGCCGTAGGCACGAGCGGCGCCGAGTCGATCGCCTGGCCGACGCGCGATGTCAGCGCCGAGGTCACGGCCGAAGCGGCCTGAGTGAGCGGTGCGAGCGGTGCGAGCGGCATGCCCGGCGAGGGCGAGGGAGGCGACGGCTCCTCGTCGGACGCAGCCGCGAAGGGCCAGAAAGGCGCAAAGGGCCAGAAATGCGCGCCCGACGCGAGCGTTGGCAGAAACGAAAACGGGGACGACAGCGGCGAGGACGGGGAAACTGCCACGAGACGAATCTCCTTTAAGGGAGCGCATACCCGCCTCGCGGCAAGCATGCGCCAGGCCGGCGCGGGCCGCGGCTAACGCACGCCTTAGCGACAAAGGACATGCGAGCGGCCAGACCACTGCCCGCGTGCGCCCTCGGGTAGCACGCCGGGCGACAGGGCCGGCAAGACAGACGCTCGCGCCCGCGAGCGGATTCGATGCACTCGTGCACCTCAACCGCTCACGGTCGCGACACGAAAAGAGCCAGATCATGTTGCACTGCGGCATCTAAAAACTTAGGCGGCGGCCTCAGGAAAGTCAAGGCGCGCTGCGGCCCCAAGGGCCTCCCCGATGATCGCGCCGCGCCGTGAATAGAACATGACAACCGCACCGGCCGGGCCTTTGCGTGCCAGGTCGCGACGCCGCGGCTGCCGCGCGCGCATCTTTGCGCCTGCCTCGCGCGCGCTGGACTACACTGTTACCGCTTTGCGCGCCGCAGCAAGAGCCGTGAGCGCAGCTTCGCGCCATGGTGGTTCAGCAGCTTTGCATGGGGCCCACAGAGTGGCTTGAGGCACTCGCTGCGGCCGCCAGCCGAAGCGCCAACTCTGGTCGACCGTTCTGCATCGGAGAGAAAGCCATGACTTCGCCTGACAAGTATTCGGTTCTGCTATCCCGTTGCAGCGGCCTCGCGCCCGTTCCCACTGCCGTGGCGCATCCCTGCGACGTGTCGTCGCTCACGGGCGCGCTCGACGCCGCGAATCTCGGCCTCATCGTGCCGATCCTCGTCGGCCCCGAGGCGAAGATCCGCGCCGTGGCCGAGGAAGCCGACCTGCGGCTCGACGGCATCACGATCATCGACGCCCCGCATAGCCACGCGGCCGCCGAGCGCGCGGTGCTCGCCGTGCGCCAGGGCGAAGCCGAGCTGCTCATGAAAGGCAGCCTCCACAGCGACGAACTGCTGCACGAAGTTGCGCTCGGCACGAGCGGTCTGCGCACCGAGCGGCGTCTTTCGCACGTGTTCGCCATGGACGTGCCCTCGTACCACAAGCCGCTCTTCATCACCGACGCGGCCGTCAATATCTTCCCCAAGCTCGCCGACAAAGCCGATATCGTGCGCAACGCCATCGAGCTCGTGCACGCGCTCGGCAACGGCACGCCGAAGGTCGCGATCCTCGCCGCCGTGGAAACGGTTTCCGAGAAGATGCCCTCCACCATCGACGCCGCCGCGCTCTGCAAGATGGCCGAGCGCGGCCAGATCACGGGCGGCCTGCTCGACGGGCCACTCGCCTTCGACAACGCGATCAGCGCCGAAGCCGCGCGCATCAAGGGCATCACCTCGGCCGTGGCGGGCGACCCCGACATCCTGCTCGTGCCCGACCTCGAAGCGGGCAACATGCTCGCCAAGCAGCTCACGTTCCTCGCCGGCGCGGAAGCGGCCGGCATCGTCCTCGGCGCACGCGTGCCGATCATCCTCACGAGCCGCGCCGACAGCGTGCGATCGCGCATCGGCAGTTGCGCGATCGCCGTGCTTCTCGCGCATGCGCGGCGCGCGCGCAAAACAACGGAGATCCTGTGAGCCCGGTGAATCAGGCCCATGCCCAGACGGCCGAAGAAGGCCATGTCGTGCTCGTCGTCAATGCGGGTTCGTCGAGCATCAAATGTTCGGTGTACCGAGTAATCGAAGACGATCACGTGGACGGCGGCGCGCGTGCGCTGCACGGCGCGGGCGGACAGATCGAGGGCATCGGCGTCGCGCCGCGCGTGGTCGCGCACATGGCCGACGGTCGCCTGATCGTCGACGAGAAGTTTCCCGTCGCCCAGGTCGCCGACCACGACGCCGCGTTTCGCCTGCTGCGCCTCGTGCTCGCCGTGGGCCTGCGCGACACGCCGCCCTCGGCGATCGGCCATCGCGTGGTGCACGGCGGTTCGCGCTACTCCGATGCCGTGCTCATCGACGACGAAGTGATCGAGGCGCTCGACGCGCTCACGCCGTTGGCACCCTTGCATCAGCCGCACAATCTCGCGGCCATCCGCGCGGTGCGCGAGGCTGCGCCCGAACTGCCCCAGGTGGCGTGCTTCGACACCGCGTTCCACGCGAGCAACGGCATCATGGCGCAGCTTTTCGCGCTGCCCTACAGCTATTACGGCGAGGGCATCCGCCGCTACGGCTTTCATGGCCTCTCGTACGAGTACATCGCCAAGCACCTGCACCTCGTCGCGCCGGAGATCGCGAGCGGACGCGTCATCGTCGCGCATCTGGGCAACGGCGCGAGCCTGTGCGCGATGAAGGACGGCAAGAGCGTCGAGACGACCATGGGCCTCACCGCACTCGACGGCCTGCCGATGGGCACGCGCTGCGGCGCGCTCGATGCGGGCGCCGTGCTGTGGATGATGGCGCGCGGCATGGACTATCACGCGATCGAGACGCTGCTCTATCACGAATCGGGCCTCAAGGGCCTCTCGGGCGTGAGCAGCGACATGCGCGAGCTGCTGGCGAGCGGCAGCGACCAGGCGAAGCTCGCGATCGACTTCTACACGTATCGCATCGCGCAGGAAGTGGGCAAGCTCGCGGTGGGGCTGGGCGGGCTCGACGCTCTCGTGTTCACGGGTGGCATCGGCGAGCACGCCGCGCCGATCCGTGCGCAGGTGTGCGAGCGGCTCGCGCCGCTCTTTGGCGTGGCGCTCGACGCACAGGCCAACGAGGCGGGCAGCGCCGAAGGCAAGGAGCGCGTGAGCGCGCGCGAAAGCCGGGTGCCGGTGTTCGCGATCCCCACCGACGAGGAGGCGATGATCGCCTTGCATACCGCGCGGCTGTTGCGCGACGTGCTCAAGCACTGAACGCGAGAGGAAGGGCCTCGGCGCGCGCATCGCGCGCCCGGCTCATGCGAATGCCGGTCCACTCCGGTCGAAGGCCTCGTCGCGCAACCGCGATGGCGCGGCGCCGTGCACGAGCGTATCGACGAAAAACTTCGCACGTGGCCACGGACCGAAGCCTGCCGCCGTGTTGATGTGACCCGCGTCGCCGAGATTCACGAATGCGCTGCCCAGTTGCCGGGCGAGCGCGTGTGCGCCGTCGAGCGGCATCCACGGATCGGTTTCGCTGCCGATCAGGATCGACGGCACCGCAAGAGGCCTCGCCTCGAACGCGCCGGCAAAGCGGAACTTCTCGGGGCTCGCGGGCGCGACGAACAGCACGCCCGCGACATCGGCGTCGAGCACGCCCGTTTGCAGCGCGTGCGCCGCAACGAGGCAACCGAAGCTGTGCGCGGCCAGCAGGAACGGCCCGCGCTCGCCGGCGAGGCGCCGCGCGAGCGCCGCGCCCCAGACGGCGAGGTCGGGCGCGTCCCAGTCGTCCTGTTCGGCGCGCAGCGAGCGCGCGAACTGGCGTTCGAGCCAGCTCTGCCAGTGGGCGCCGTCGCTGCCGTGCAGGCCGGGCACGGTGACGAGGCGGGGCGGCCAACGCGATTGCGCGCACGAAAGCATGATTTTTTCCTCGCTGGAACACGGCGTGGATCGATTGTGGCCCGCGAGGCGCGAGCGCCGAACCAATATTTTTTGCTTTGCTTTTCGGCATCCGCCGGGCAACGCACGCCGGAAACCGCCGCGCCGCGAATTGCACGAATCGCCCGGCGGGCCTGGGCCTGAAAAAGTAGAATGGCGCCAGTGCACCCAGGTTCTCCAGCCACAGGAATCCCCATGTCGCAGGCCACGAGCATCAACCAGCGTCCGCTGCAGCCGTTTCATCTAGCCTTTCCCGTCACGAGTCTCGACAACGCTCGCGCGTTCTATGGCGGCCTGCTTGGCTGCCCCGAAGGGCGCAGCTCGCCCGAGTGGGTCGACTTCGACTTCTTCGGCCATCAACTCGTCGCGCATCTCGCGCCCGAGGAAGCGGGCCACCGCGCGGTCAACGCCGTGGACGGCGACGACGTGCCGGTGCGCCACTTCGGCGTCGTGCTTTCGATGGACGAATGGCACGCGCTCGCCGAGCGCCTGACGGCCGCCGGCACGTCGTTCGTGATCGAGCCGCACATCCGCTTCAAGGGCCAGGTTGGCGAGCAGGCCACGATGTTCTTCCTCGACCCGTGCGGCAACGCGCTCGAATTCAAGGCGTTCGCCGACATCGGCCGCCTCTTCGCAAAGTGATGAGCGCCATGAAAATCGTCTTCTGGTTTCCGCAGGCCGATGCTTCCGCGTGGCTGCACGGCCTCGCGCGAGCGCTGCCCGAGGCCGAGCTGCGCGAGCGGCAGCCCGGCGACACCGCCCCCGCCGACTATGCGGTCGTCTGGCACCCGCCGCGCGAACTCTTCGGCGTGCCGGGCCTGCGCGCGATCTTCAACCTGGGCGCGGGCGTCGACGCGATCCTTGCCCACGAACGCGAGCGGCCCGGCACGCTGCCCGGCAACGCCATGCTCGTGCGGCTCGAAGACTCGGGCATGGCCCCGCAGATGAGCGAATACGTGCAGCACGCCGTGCTGCGCTACCTGCGCCGCTTCGACGAATACGCACTCGCGCAGGCGCGCCGCGAATGGCACGTGCTCGCGCCGCACCCGTGCGAGACCTTCACCGTGGGTGTGCTCGGGCTCGGCGTGCTGGGCGCGCAGGTGGCGCACGCGGTGGCTGCGCTCGGCGTGCCGGTGCGCGGCTTCTCGCGCAGCGCGAAGACGCTCGCGGGCATCGAGACGTTTTCGGGCGAGCTGCACGGCGCGCAGTTCGACGCGTTCCTCGACGGCACGAAAATGCTCGTGAACCTGCTGCCCGCCACGCCCGACACCGAAAGCGTGCTGAACGCGCGCACCTTCGGCAAGCTGCCGCGCGGCGCGTATCTCGTGAACGTGGCGCGCGGCACGCATCTGGTCGAACAGGATCTGCTCGACGCGCTCGCGAACGACACACTCGCGGCGGCGACGCTGGACGTGTTCCGCGAGGAGCCGCTGCCGCCCGATCACCCGTTCTGGCGCGAGCCGCGCATCACGATCACGCCGCACAGCTCGGCGCTCACGCTGCGCGACGAAGCGATCTCGCAGGTCGCCGACAAGATCGGCGCGCTCGCGCGCGGCGAGACCGTGAGCGGCGTCGTGCATATCGGACGCGGTTACTAAGCATACCGAAGCTACTCGTGGCGAAGCCCGCGCAACGGCGAATCGAATTCGATTGCGCGGCGCGCAATACAGCCATACCGCAATACACATCGGAGACAGACATGGCATTACCCAGCGCAGTGAAAATCGTCGAAGTCGGCCCGCGCGACGGCCTGCAGAACGAGAAGGAATTCGTCCCCACCGCGACGAAGATCGATCTGATCAACCGGCTTTCGGCGGCGGGCTTTCCGAACATCGAGGCCGCCTCGTTCGTCTCGCCCAAATGGGTCCCGCAGATGGCCGACGGCGCCGAGGTGATGGCCGGCATCGAGCGCCGCGCAGGCGCGATCTACTCGGTGCTCACGCCCAACCGGCGCGGTTTCGAAGGCGCACTCGCCGCGCGCGCGGACGAGATCGTGATCTTCGGCGCGGCGAGCGAGGCGTTCTCGCAGAAGAACATCAACTGTTCGATCGCGGAAAGCATCGAGCGCTTCGTGCCCGTCGCACAGGCCGCGAAAGAGCACGGCCTGCGCATTCGCGGCAGCGTGTCGTGCTCGCTCGGCTGTCCGTATCAGGGCGAAGTGAGCGTCGAGTCGGTCGTCGACGTGGTGGAGCGCTTCGCCGCGCTCGGCTGCGACGAGATCGACATCGCCGACACCATCGGCGTGGGCACCGCGAAGCGCGTGCACGAAGTGTTCGAAGCGGTGACGAAGGTGTTCCCGCGCGAGCGCCTCTCGGGCCACTTCCACGACACCTACGGCCAGGCGCTCGCCAACATCTACGCGGCGCTCGAAGAAGGCATCGCCATTTTCCACGCCTCGGTCGCGGGCCTCGGCGGCTGCCCGTATGCGAAGGGCGCCACGGGCAACGTCGCGACCGAAGACGTGCTGTACCTCATGAATGGCCTCGGCATTCACACCGGCATCGACCTGAACCAGGTCGTCGCGGCGGGCGACTTCATCTCGAACGCGATCGGCCGCCCGAACGTTTCGCGCGCCGGCAAGGCGCTGCTCGCGAAGGCTCGCAGCGAAGCCGCCTGCGCATGACACATGACGCATCACGCATGAGACGTGAATTATTGAATCGCAGTACGAAGGAAAGCAACCCATGACGGAAACCCTCGCCTCCCAGTCCGACAACCTCGATGCCCTGCCCGATTCCGCGCGGCGCGTCGCCCTGCTGCTGCGCGAGCGCGGCCATGCCAAGGCGGTCGTGATGCTGCCCGAAACCGGCAAGACCTCGGCCGAAGCGGCAGCGGGCCTCGGCTGCGAAGTCGCGCAAATCGCCAAGTCGATCTTGTTTCGCCGCCGCGAAGACGACGCACCCGTGCTCGTGATCGCGAGCGGCGCGAACCGCGTCGACGAAAAGAAAGTGGCCGCGCACGTGGGCGAGATCGGCCGCGCCGACGCGAAGTTCGTGCGCGAGAAGACCGGCTACGCGATTGGCGGCGTCTGCCCGATCGGCCATGCCACGGCGCCCGTCACGCTGATCGACGCCGATCTGTTCGAGCTGGAAAGCCTGTGGGCTGCAGCAGGCCATCCCCATGCGGTGTTCAACCTCTCGCCGCAGGAGCTGGCCGCGCTGACCGGCGCGCCCGTGGTGGACGTCGCGCTGCGCGACGCGCGAACTCACGCATGAGCATGACCGCATCCACGTCGCCGCCCTCGCCGTGCATCAACGTGTGCCGCATGCACGAACGCAGCGGCCTGTGCGAAGGGTGCCTGCGCACGATCGACGAAATCGCGTCCTGGTCCACGTTCGACGACGCGGCGAAGCGCGCCGTGTGGGACGCGATCGAAGTGCGGCACGCGCAGTGGCTCGCGCAGCGCTTCGAATCGCAAGACCGGCTGCAAGGAGAAAAACGATGAACGCGCCCGCCCGCGTCGTGAAGATCGGCGAGACGTTCAGCTCGACGCTCGCGCTCACGCCCGAATCGGTGAAATCGTTCGCACTGCTCGTGAACGACCTGAACCCGCTGCACCACGACGAAGCCCATGCGGCGCAAAGCCGCTTCGGCGGCCTGATCGCTTCCGGCACGCAGCCCACCGCGCACTTCATGGCGCTGCTCGCGACCCATTACTCGCAATACGCGCAGCCGCTGGGGCTCGAGTTCGACATCAAGCTCAAGCGCGCCGCACACGCGCACGACACGCTGACCTTCGAATGGCGCGTCGAGGAAGCCTGGTGGAAGCCGAGCCTGAATGGCGATCTCGTGAAGCTCGCCGGGGTTGCCGTCAACCAGAAAGGCGAGACGCTCGTGGTGGGCCGCGCGACGATCCTCGTCATGCCGAAACCCCAGCGCGTGAACGAATGAGCGCGGCGCACGCACTGCCCGAATCGATCCGCGTATTCGAGCGCGGCTGGCTTTCGTCGAACAACGTACTGCTCGTCGACGAGGCGCGCACCGCGCTCGTCGACACCGGCTACGCCACGCACGCCGAACAGACGCTCGCGCTCGTGCGCCACGCGCTCGGCGCACGCGGGCTCGACGTGATCGTGAATACGCACCTGCATTCGGACCACTGCGGCGGCAATGCGCGGCTCCAGGCGCATTGGCCCTGCGCCACGCTGATTCCTGCCGCGAGCGCGCCAGTCGTGCGCGACTGGGACGAAGCGCGACTGAGCTTTCTCGCCACCGGCCAGACCTGCGAACGCTTCGGCTTCACGGGCACGCTCGCAGCGGGCGAGCGCCTGGCGCTAGGCGGCTTCGAGTGGGAGGTGATCGGCGCACCGGGGCACGACCCCGACTCCGTGATGCTCTACGCGGCCGAGCCGCGTCTCCTCATCAGCGCCGATGCGCTCTGGGAGAACGGCTTTGGCGTCATTTTTCCCGAGCTCGACGGCGAAAGCGGCTTCGCGGAACAGCAAGCGGTGCTCGAGGCCATCGCGAAGCTCGACGTGCGCGCGGTGATTCCAGGCCACGGCAAGCCGTTTGCGAATGTGGAAGCGGCGCTCGAGCGCGCGTTCTCGCGCCTCGCCTGGCTGCGCGCCGACCCCGCGCGCAACGCGAAGAACGCGCTGAAGGTGCTGATCGTCTTCAAGCTGCTGGACGTGCGGGCGATGACGTTCGGGGCCCTCGTGGCGATGCTCGAAAGCGCGGCGGCGATGCGCGCCGCCGCGCAGCAGCTCGCCCCACCCGCCGCATGGCCCGCGCTCCTGCGGGAACTGGCCGGCGAACTGGAGAAGAGCGGCGCACTCGTCGTGAATGGCGAGCGGCTCGAGGCGCCGGCGGCAGCCGTGTAGCCGCGCAGCCGGCGGTGAGCCGTCCTGGCAGCCGAACCACACGCAAACATCGCACGAAAAAAAAACGCTCGTCCGTTTTCGGACGAGCGTTGCAATCTGCTCTGACGTGATCAAACTGTAAAGGCATGATACTCGCGCCAGAAAGCGCGACGCATCGGTGATTTCCCTACAGATGACCAACGGTTGCAGGCGCGGCGCCTCAGGCACACACGCCACACATGCCACGCACGCCACGCTTTATCAAGCGAAATTTGTCTGGAGTGCAAATCAAATACACAGTGTTGCACATTCAGTACCCGAGCTTCAGACGCACGAGCTCGAACAGATGCGAGCACAAGTAAAGCCCAAGCCCGATCGCGCCGCCAATCACCGTGCCGTTCACGCGAATCTCCTGCAAATCCTTGCCTATCTTCAGCTCGATGAGGCGCGCGGTCTCGCGCGTGTCCCAGTTCTTTACGGTGTCGCGGATATGGTGCGTGAGGTAGCGCGCAAAATCCGGCGCCATGGCGCGTGCGGCGTCTTCCAGGTGGCCGTTGAGCGAGGCGCGCAGATCGGCGTCGGCGGCGAGCGTTTCGCCGAGCCAGCGGCCCGTCGCGGCCACCTTCGCATGCAGCGCCGAATCCTCGCGCTCCAGATCGTCGCGCAGCCACGCACGCAGGCTGTTCCAGAGCGCAC
This sequence comes from Paraburkholderia sp., assembly GCF_035501035.1. Classification (GTDB taxonomy): domain Bacteria; phylum Pseudomonadota; class Gammaproteobacteria; order Burkholderiales; family Burkholderiaceae; genus Paraburkholderia. The sequence goes on along the minus strand of NZ_DATJWR010000390.1, from coordinate 10,606 downwards.
GCGTGTAGTCGTTGAGCGCGCTGCCTTCGCGCAGGCTCGCCTTCAGCTCCTCGCCCTTGCGCAGGAAGGCCGGATCGCCCTTGAGCTGCACGATCAGCTTTTCCACGACTTCGTCGAACTTGCGGCGCAGATGGTGCTCGCGATCCTCGCTCACCTGCAGCAGAAGGCGGTTCACGGCGCTCTCCAGGACGCGCGCACCGCTCTCGCCAATCCACTCCGAAGGCAGGAACTTCTCGGTCGTCGGGTACTCGCCCTTGAGCCAGTCCACGATGCGGGAGGCCACGAACGCGCGCGTGCCCTCCTCTCGCAGCAGCGCCTGGAGTTGGTCCAGCATCTGGTCGAGCAGTTCCTGATGGCGGCCGTCTTTCGTGAGCGTCTCGAGAATCGCGCCCACCGACTTCGACAGATCGACGCGCGCGAGCGCCGCATGCAGGCCGTCGCGGATAAAAGCCTGGATGCGCGCGTCGTCGGTCAGCCCGAGCAGGCCCGACATCATGCGCACGGCGTAATCGCCGAGACGCTGCGCGTTGCGCGGCGCGGTGAGCCACGTAGAAAGCCGCTCGACCGGATCGTGGCTGCGGATCAGCCCGACGAGCGAACCCACGTCGAGAAACTTGTCGCGCACGAAGGTGGCGAGTTCGTCGGCGATGCGGTCCTTGTTGCGCGGAATGACGCCCGTGCGCGCCGAAACGAATGGAATCGGCACGCGACGAAACAGCGCGACGACCGCGAACCAGTCGGCGAGCGCGCCCACCATCGCGGCTTCGCTCACCGCCTTCACGCCGTCGATCACGACGCCAGGCGGAGAAAGCGCCGTGCCGATGAACACGAGCGCCGCGGCAAGCAGCAAGAGCAGCGCGCGGCGCTTGGCGCGCGCAAGTTCGGCTTCGTCGTTCGTGGGGCGCGGGGTCGTCATGCGGGCGTCGCCGCGGGTTCACGCGGGATCAAATGGTTCGAACCGCGACATTATGCGGCCAGCCCCGCGCGCCCCCCATCCGGGAGCGCGTCAAAAACTCGCGCAGGATCTCGTGCCGCGCCGAACGCCAGCCACGCATCAAACCGGCCTGGCCGTCCCGCGCTGCGGGACGATCCGCCAGCCGAGGTTCACGCCTGCCGCCGCCAGCAGGATGAGCGCCGCGCCCGCCACCTGGATCCACGCGAGGCGCTGGCCGAACGCGAACCAGTCCACGAGGATCGCCACCACGGGATAGATGAATGAAAGCGCGCCGGTCATCGCCGTGGGCAGCTTCTGGATCGCGCCGTAGAGCAGCACGTACATGATGCCCGTGTGCACGATGCCGAGCGTGACGAGCTGCGCCCAGTGCAGCGGCGTGGCGGGCAAGGTGCCATAGCGGATGAACGGCGCGAGCGCGAGCGCGCCGAAGGCGAGCTGCACGAGCGCAAGCAGATGCGGCGGCGTGCCCTTGAGGTGGCGCGTGATGATCGACGAGACGGCATAGAGGAAGGCCGCGCCCGCCGCGCAGGCCACGCCTTGCAGGTACTCGCCGGGCACCGCGAGCACGGCGGGCTGCACCTCCACCACGCAAACGAGGCCGACGAAGGCCACGGCGAGCCACGCGACGGTCGAGGCGCTCACGCGCTCGCGCAGGATCAGCGCGCCAAGACCGACCAGCATGAACGGCTGCGTGTTGTAAACGGCGGTGGCCATTGAGATCGAGGCGCGCGAATAGGCGGCGAACAGCAACACCCAGTTGGCGACGATGGCCGCCCCGCCCAGCACGGCGAGCGCGAGCGTGCGCGGCGGCAGCAGGGAACGCCGCAAGAGGCCGAGCACGGCGCAGACGAGCGTGAGCGTCGCGCCGCCGAGCACGCAGCGCAGGAATGCAACGTTGATCGCGGCCTGCTGCGAGGCGACCACGAGCCAGCCGATGGTGCCCGACATCAGCATGGCGACGATCATCTCAGCCGCGCCGCGGCGAATTTCGGGAGTGGTGGAAGACATGAGCGCTTGCATCCTCGTTCTGACGGGCGAGGGCACGGCCCCTCGCATGGGCCAAGCCAGTTTATCGGCTACGTGGCGAGGAATACATGGCTAAACTTAGGTGAATTGCGAATCTCGCCTTCGATCGGAAGGCCAACCAGCCGGAGCACCCGCGAAGTCATGAACCGACGCCCCAACACGCCCCCCTCTGCGGCCGCGCTCGACGAGATCGACCGCATGCTGCTCGCGGCGCTCGCCGAAGACGCGCGCGCAAGCGTCGCCGAACTCGCGAAGCACATCGGGCTTTCGGCGCCCAGCACGTCCGAGCGGCTGCGCCGGCTCGAGGCGCAAGGCGTGATCGGCGGCTATACGGTGCAGATCGATCCGCGCGCGCTCGGCTATACGTTGCAGGCCATCGTGCGCGTGAAGCCGCTGCCGGGCCAGCTGCATCTGGTCGAAGAGGTGCTGCGCCGCATTCCCGAGTTCGTCGAGTGCGACAAGGTCACCGGCGACGACTGCTTCATCGCCCGCCTTTATCTGCATTCCATTGACCAGCTCGACGAGATACTCGCGAAAGTCACCGAGCGCGCCGAAACCAGCACGGCCATCGTCAAATCGACGCCAGTGCCACGCCGCCTGCCGCCGCTCGGCTGATGCGCTCGGCTGATGCGTTCCGCTGAAGCGGTCGGCTGAAGCGGTCGGCTGAAGCGGTCGGCTGAAGCGGTCGGCTGAAGCGCTCGGCTGATGCGCTTGGCTGATGCGCTTGGCTGAAGCGGTCGGCTGAAGCGCTCGGCTGAACCGGTCCGGCTGAAGCGGTCGGCTGAAGCGCTCGGCTGATGCGGTCCGGCTGATGCGCTCAGCTGATGCGGTCCGGCTGATGCGCTCGGCTGAAGCGGCCGTTGACTGCAAGCGCCACATGCAAGCCTCCGAATCGCCCGCCGGCAGCGGCCCCGGCGATGCACGAGCCGCCGATGCGATCGATCAGCGCTCGATGGTTTCGAAGAACGCCAGCATCTCCGCGACGAGCGCCTCGCTCGCCTCCTCGGGGATGTAATGGCCGCAGGGCAGCGCGCGTCCGCTCACGTCGCGCGCCACCTTGCGCCACTCCGCGAGCGGGTCGAAGCAGCGCTCGATCACGCCCTCCTCGCCCCACAGCACGCGCAACGGGCACGCCACCTTGTTGCCGCGTTCGAGGTCGGCGCGGTCGTGCTCGAGGTCGATCGTGGCCGAGGCGCGGTAGTCCTCGCACATGGCGTGCACCGCGCCCGGCTGGCGCAGCGCCGCGCGGTACGCGCCGAGCGCCTTCGGCGAAAAGGGCGCGAGGCCCGCGTGGCGGCTGCCCATCACGCGCTCGATGTAGACGTCGGGGTTCGCCTCGATGAGCGTCTCCGGCAGCGGCTCGGGCTGGATCAGGAAGAACCAGTGGAAGTAGAGCGTGGCGAACTCACGGTCGGTCTGCTCGTACATGGCGAGCGTGGGCGCGATGTCGAGCAGCATCAGCCGCTCGACGGCGCCCGCATGGTCCAGCGCCATGCGGTGCGCGACGCGCGCGCCGCGATCGTGCGCGCACACGAGGAACCGCTCATGGCCGAAGTGGCGCATGACCTCGACCTGATCGGTGGCCATCGCGCGCTTCGAATAGGCGGCGTGGGTGGCGTCGCTTGCCGGCTTCGAGGAGCCGCCATAGCCGCGCAGATCGGTCGCGATGACGGTGAAGTGCTGCGCAAGCGCAGCCGCGCAGCGATGCCAGATCATGTGGGTCTGCGGATGGCCGTGCAACAGCAGCAGCGGCGGTCCGTCGCCGCCCTTCACGCCGCTGATGTCGACGCCGCTCTCGGTGCGAACGGTGAAAGGCTGGAATCCATCGAAGGGCATGGGAGGAGCCTCTTGTGTTTGTTGGTCTGCGGCCATTGTATGAGGCGAGCGCGACTCGAAGCCGTGGTTTTGGACGCGTAATGGTAGAAACCGAACACTCCCTCGAATGCCGGCCGACCGTTGCGTGACCGGCCCCAAGCCTATAATCGAACGACCGTTTGAGCGATCGGAATGCGCCGCGATTTGCGCCGCGAGTCCCGCCTCGGCTGAGCCAGATCAATACAGATCGCACCGGCTCACGACCGGCGCAGCGCTCACATCCGCAAGCCCGGCCATCAAACCGTGCGCCGCAAGGAGACCTCCGACAATGGCATTGCCCGCCGTCCTGCAAAACCTCTCGCTGCCCGTCGTGGGCTCGCCGATGTTCATCGTCAGTTACCCGGAACTCGTGCTCGCGCAATGCAAGGCGGGCATCGTCGGCTCGTTTCCGGCGCTCAACGCCCGCCCCGCCGAGCTGCTCGGCGAATGGCTCGCGCAGATCAAGGCGGAGCTTGCCGCGCACAAGGCCGCGAACCCCGAGGCCATCGTCGGGCCGCTCGCCGTGAACCAGATCGTGCATCAGTCGAATGTGCGGCTCGAGCACGACGTACGCGTGTGCGTCGAGCACGAGGTGCCGATCTTCATCACGAGCCTGCGCGCGCCGCCGCGAGAGCTGCTCGACGCCGTGCACAGCTATGGCGGCATCGTGCTGCACGACGTCATCAACCTGCGCCATGCGGGGAAGGCGCTCGAAGCCGGCGTGGACGGGCTGATTCTCGTGGCCGCCGGCGCGGGCGGCCACGCCGGCACGACCTCGCCGTTCGCGCTCGTGGGCGAAGTGCGGCGCATCTTCGACGGCCCGATCGTGCTCTCGGGCGCAATCGCAAACGGCGGCGCGATCCTCGCCGCCCAGGCCATGGGCGCGGATCTCGCGTATATGGGCACGCGCTTCATCGCCACGCGCGAGGCACACGCAGTGGACACGTACAAGCACGCCATCCTCGAAGCGAAGGCTGCCGACATCGTCTACACGAACCTTTTCACGGGCGTGCACGGCAACTACATCCGCGAGAGCATCGTGAACTGCGGTCTCGATCCGGACGCGCTGCCCGAGTCGGACAAGACGAAGATGGACTTCGGCGCGGGAACCTCGAAGGCGAAGGCATGGAAGGACGTGTGGGGCGCGGGCCAGGGCGTGGGGCTGATGGACGACGTGCCATCCGTGGCCGAGCTCGTCGCCCGCCTGAAGCGCGAGTACGACGAAACGAAGGCGCGGCTCGGCGTGGGGCATTGAGCCGTTGTGCCGTTGTGCCGTTGTGCCGTTGTGCCGTTGTGCCGTTGTGCCGTTGTGCCGTTGTGCCGCTGAGCCGTTGTGCCGTTGTGCCGCTGAGCCGCTGAGCCGCTGAGCCGCTGAGCCGCGCAGCGTACGTCCTGGTGCGCGTCTGACGTGAGAGCTTATGCCGGCGCGCGAGGCGACACGCCCCGCAACGCGGCTTCGGCCTTCTGCGCCGCCGCGCGGATCGCATCGACCCCGGGCCAGAGATCGCGTTGCGAGAAACGCTCGGCGAGGAAGTCGACGAACGAGCGCACCTTCGCCGAGAGGTGTCGACGGCTCGCGTACACCGCGTAGATCGGCAATTCGCGCGGCGGCAGCGCGTCGACGAGCAGCGGCACGAGGCGGCCATCGGCCAGGTCGTCGCCGACCACCTCGGTGCCGAGCATCGAGAGGCCGCCGCCTTGCAGGACCACTACGCGCAGCGCCTCCAGGTGATTGACGACGAGGTTGCCGCCCAGCTTCGGCTTCACGCCCGCGGCCCCGCTGCCTTCCGCGAACGGCGCGAGTTCCTGCGCCGATGCCCCCGCGTACTGCACGAAACGATGCCGGGCCAGATCGGCCACGTTCTTCGGCATGCCATGGCGGCGCAGGTAATCGGGCGAGGCGCACAGCACGATGTGCGCGGTCGCCAGCGGCCGAGCGATCAGCGAGGACGACTTGAGCCCCGAAGGCGCCGCGCGGATCGCCACGTCGAAGCCCTCGTCGATCAACTCGACCACGCGGTCGGAGAGCGTGATGTCGACGGTCACCTGCGGAAAGCCCGCGGCATAGTCGGCGACCGCGCCCATCACGTGACGCAGCCCGAACGCCGTCAGCGACGACACGCGCAGCCGCCCCTGCGGCACGACGCTCGCCGCGCCCACGGCCTGACCGGCCTCGTCGAGTTCAGTGAGCGCCTGAGCCACGCGCTCGTAATACTCGCGCCCCGCCTCGGTGGGCGCGACGCGGCGCGTGGTGCGGTTCAAGAGACGCGCGCCGAGTTGCTGCTCGAGATGCATCACGTGCTTGCTCGCCATCGCGGCGGACAAGTTCATGCGCTCAGCCGCCGCAACGAAGCTGCCCTCCTCGACCACCTGGCGAAACACTTTCATGCTGAGGAGGGTATCCATCGTGCGACCTTCAATTCGAACGTAAATGAGCAGGAATCAATCGGCAGCATTGTGCGCGCTTTATCAAATGCTGGTGTGCAAACGCGCAGCAACCGGGCATCCCGATAAACAAAAACCCCGCGCTGCACGCAGCGCGGGGTTTTCCGCTCGAACGCCCGTCGCCGCACACCGACGATGGCGCCTCGGCAGCGCGGATCAGAACTTCGCGCGCAGGCCCACGCCGTAGGTCATGCCGCTCGACGTGTTGTCGAAGTGGTCGTACATGTAGGCGGCGTACACGTCGGTACGCTTCGAGAGCGGGTAGTCATAGCCGACGGCCGCCGTCTGGCGCGTCTGGTTCAGGCCACCGCCGTTGCGCGAGTAGGCGTACGAAGCCATGACGGTGCCGGGTCCGGCCGGCACCGTCACGCCGCCCTGCGCCGTGTTCACGTGCCAGCTGCCCATCTGCTGCCAGTTCGCCGTGTACATGTATTGACCGAAGAACTTCACGTACTTGAGGTCGTACGAAAGGCCGACCTGGGCGACGCCCTGGCTCTTCAGGCCGACGATGACCGCGTCGCCGCTCACGATGCTGCCGAGGTCGCCCGGCGTGTTGTTGAAGTTCACGTACTGGTAGACGGCCGTCGCCGCGAACGGGCCGTGGAAGTACAGGCCCTGCACGCTCCACTTCTTCGAGCCGTTCTCGCCCGCCTGATTGCCGAACGCGTACATGGCCGAGCCTGAGAGGCCGTTGAAATTCGGCGTCGAGTACTGGATCGCGTTGTTCCAGCCCGAGTCGCCCACCACGCCCTGGTCGGTCGTGTAGGTCGGGAACGTCGAGAGCCCGAGGTACACGTGGTAGATCATCGGCGAGAAGGTGTACGAATCGCCGAACGGGTTGAAGAGAATCGTCGAGACGAACAGCTGTGTCGTCAGGCGGCCGGCCGTGAGCGTGCCGTAAGGCGATTCGAGGCCGACATACGCATTGCGCGCGAAGAACGTATCGCCCTCGAAGCGGCCGTACTGGCCGTTCTGCGCGCGAAAGAAGCTCTCCAGCGTGAAGATCGCCTTGTAGCCGCCGCCCAGATCCTCAGAACCCTTCATGCCCCAGTACGACGTCGACATGCCCCCGCCGCCGACGTTCCAGGCCGTCTGGCTGCCCGGAAATCTCGTCACGCCGACCCATTCGTCGACCTGACCGTAAAGCTGCACGCTCGACTGCGCGAACGCCGCAGACGACGCGGCGCCAAGGACAGCGGCGAGCGCGCTCGCCTTCAGGGTGGTTCGCAGCACGCGGCTGACCGTTGTATTCATAGGTTCTCCTGTCTTTGTCAAAAAAGGGGGTCTGGCGGCTGTGGCGCGCGCGCAAGGCTTTGCTTTTTTTCGTCGTTCGCAGGCGTGGCCGTTCTGGGCGGATCCATCTTTGCGGACCATTTTTGCGGTCAAAAATATCAATTGTTATCGCCGGTATATCGGACGCATTAGATTGCCCCCGAAGAACGCCGTCTCGCCCCTGCGCAGGCGGGCTTGCGCTGCGCTGCGCGAGAGTGTTCCACCGCTCGCTGGGCCGCGCCCAGCGGGCGGTTGACGCACGCCGCGTGCTGCGATTAACGGGCCGCCGTAACGAAGGCGAGATTTGATGACGAAAGGGCTCTGGATGCCGAGAGATTTTTTGAGATGTGTGGTATCCGCGCGTCAGTTTTTTGATTTATCGGCGCATGGATGGGGCTGACTTGCCCTGGAGACGGATCTGCGGCGCTAACGCGCGGGCGCCCAAAGCGGGTCAAACAAGTCGAACGGGTCAAACCGACGAAGTGGGGAGGCGGGAAACGGCAGATGGCAAAACGAATGCGTGGTGCGCAGCGATCGCTGCAGCGAAGGATCGGGATCGGCTGGCTGGCGAGCCGGGAGGCGTAAAGGCGAAACGTTTTGAGGCAAGCCCAGTGGATGAGCGGCTCAAGCGCGCGAGCGCGAATCAAGGCGCGCGGCGCTTGCTAGTTGCGGTAAGGCGAAGGCATTGGCGGACGCGGAACCTCGCCGCCATTGCGCGGGAAAGGCCGGAACGCGCCGCGTTCCTCGTTGTAGCGGGCGACGTCTTCGCGAATCGAGCCGGCGCGCACTGGCGAGTCGGCCGGCGGATGCGGCACCTGATGTGTTTCCGCGCTGACCGGCGTGATCGGATTGCCGCGATAGCCGCCGCCATAACCGCCGTAAGGCGTGCCGTAGCCGCCGCCGTAATCGTGGTGCGGAGCCTGCTGGACCTGCCCTTGCCACGGGTTCGACGCACGGCCGCCGCCACGCTCGCGCCGGCCGCCCTGGTCGGCCACGCGCACAGGCGAAGGCGCATGACCGCTCGCGAGACCGGGTTCACCCTGGGTGCCGTACACCGCGCTGCGGTAGCCGCCGCCCCACGACATGCCGGGCATGCCACCTCGCGACGCGGGCATCGAATGCATGGCGGCTGGGCGAGCGAAGCCCCCGCCGCCGCCGTGCCCTGAAAATGCGGGCTGCGCATGGGCGAACACGACGAAGGCCGCCAATCCGGCCCCCAAGACCCACCGTCCCAGTTTTGACAACCCTGCGTCCATTGTGACGATTCACCTGCCCGACGATCCGCCGCGACCCGCCACTCGGGCCATGGCGGGCCAGTCCCGGGACGCAGGCCGCGCGGCGCGTAACGATTGCCGGCACAACGGTTCGAGCATCCCTACGACGGTAATTTATGGGTGCTCCGAATGGGTGTCGAGCCAAAAGATGTTATGCCTCCTGAAGGGTTGTAACACCATGTTACTGCACGGTTTTTTGGGTCCGGTGCGGGGTTGCGCCCGGCCGGAAAAGGCCGTCCTGCAAGCCACGGAGCATGGTGCTCCGGCGGACCTGCCTGATGCGTCGGCACGTGTCTGTACGTATGAAGAATGGGGGAGTCCTGAAGACTTTTGGCTGGCGGGAACACGCCTCGCGCCACTAATGAGGACTGCGGCGCAAACGGTGCATCGATGCCGACGATGCATGCGCTGCATTCATTAATCAATGCTTCAAATGAATTTGCTTTTTCAATCGGCTTGCGCCGACAATGGAGGCCCCGATGACCCGTTGCACGCACAGCGACCCGCGCGCAGCCAGGCGCCGCAGCGCGCACTTGAGAATGTCCGATGGCACGTCCGAAATTCCTGCCCGATAACTTCACCCTCTGCCTCGTCGGCACGGTGATTCTTGCGAGTCTGTTCCCGGTGCACGGCCAGGCCGCCACTGGTTTCAACTGGCTCACCAACGTAGCCGTCGGCCTGCTGTTCTTCCTGCACGGCGCCAAGCTCTCGCGCGAAGCGATCATCGCCGGCGCGACGCACTGGCGGCTGCACATCGTCGTGCTCGCGAGCACCTTCATCCTCTTTCCGGTGCTCGGCCTCGTGCTCAAGCCCGTGCTCTCGCCGCTCGTCACCCCGGCGCTCTACGCGGGCGTGCTGTTTCTCTGCACGCTGCCCTCAACGGTGCAGTCGTCCATCGCCTTCACCTCGATCGCGCGCGGCAACGTGCCGGCCGCCGTCTGCAGCGCCTCGGCGTCCAGCCTGCTCGGCATCTTCATCACGCCCGCGCTCGTGAGCCTCGTAGTCACGAACCAGAGCGCGGCCGCCGGCTCGGCCTGGCACACCGTGTGGAACATCGTGCTGCAACTGCTCGTGCCGTTCGTGGCCGGCCAGCTCCTGCGCCCGGTGATCGGCCGCTGGATCGAGCGCAACAAGGGCGTGCTCAAGTTCGTCGATCAGGGCTCGATCCTGCTCGTGGTGTTCGGCGCGTTTTCCGAGGCCGTCAACGAAGGACTCTGGCATCACATTCCCCTCAGCGCACTCGGCGGTCTGCTCGTCGTGAACGCCGTGCTGCTCGCGCTCGCGCTCGGCATCACGATATTCACGAGCAAGAAGCTCGGCTTCTCGCGCGCCGACCAGATCACCATCATCTTCTGCGGCTCGAAAAAGAGCCTGGCGGCCGGCGTGCCGATGGCGAAGGTGATCTTCGCTTCGAACGCCGTGGGCGCGGTCGTGTTGCCGCTGATGCTGTTCCACCAGATCCAGCTCATGGTGTGCGCGGCACTCGCGCAGCGCTGGGGCGCGCGCGACATGAGCGCCGAGCGCGAAGCCAGCGCCGGCGACGAATCGCGCGCCGGAGCGAACGAGCGCGCCGCGGCGGCGGCGCGCCGCTGAACGTCATTGAATGCGCGGGGCTGGGCGGCGCTTGACGTCGCCCGGCTACGGCAAGCGCATGAGAGTTGGCACTAAATTCGCCTCTTGGCTTCTCCGCCTCTTCGCCTCTCCGCCTCTCCGCCTCTCCGCCTCTCCGCCTCTCCGCCTATCCGCGTCTCCGCCTCTCCGCCTATCCGCTTATCCGCAT
>NZ_DATJWR010000389.1:0-7885 GCF_035501035.1 Paraburkholderia sp. | reverse complement strand
GAGCGCCGCTTTTCTGCCAGGTCAAACCTGATAAAATGCGCGCACTCGCATTCATGAGCTAACTTTTTTCCCTTGGAGGGGTAATGGACAACATCGAACAGCGCGTCAAGAAGATCGTCGCCGAGCAACTGGGCGTCGCCGAAGCTGAAATCAAGAACGAGGCTTCGTTCGTGAACGATCTGGGCGCCGACTCGCTCGACACCGTCGAGCTGGTCATGGCCCTCGAAGACGAATTCGGCATGGAAATCCCGGACGAGGAAGCCGAGAAGATCACGACGGTTCAGCAAGCGATCGACTACGCTCGCGCGAACGTCAAGGCCTAAGCGCCGTCTTCCTTGTAGGGGCCGGCGCGCACGCCAATTGCGCGCCAGCGGCCCGCGAGGACGCTCGCCCGTGAAACCGCGTACGCCCGCCGCACTCGCTGCGGGACATCTGCCGGTCAACTAGCCACAGGGCTCACAGGAGCATTTCCTGTGGCCTCTGTGGCTTTTGTTTTTGTCATCTATGGAAAAGGGGTTACCGTGAGCCGTCGTCGAGTTGTTGTTACAGGCCTGGGGCTGATTTCGCCTGTTGGCAATAATGTTGCCGACGGCTGGGCCAATCTGGTCGCCGGGAAGTCCGGCATCGCCAGCATCACGAAGTTCGACGCTACGAACTTCTCGACCCGCTTCGCCGGCGAAGTGAAGGGCTTCAACGTCGAGGATTACATGCCGGCGAAAGAAGCGCGCCACATGGATACGTTCATCCATTACGGCATCGCTGCGGGCATTCAGGCGATGCAGGACAGCGGCTTCGAAATCACCGATGAAAACGCCGAGCGTGTGGGTGTCGTGGTGGGCTCGGGCATCGGCGGTCTGCCGATGATCGAAGTCACGCAGACGGAACTGCTCAATCGCGGTCCGCGTCGCATTTCGCCGTTCTTCGTGCCGGCCTCGATCATCAACATGATCTCGGGCCACCTGTCGATCAAGTACGGTATCAAGGGCCCGAACCTCGCCATGGTCACGGCCTGCACGACCGGCCTGCACTGCATCGGCGAGGCTTCGCGTCTCATCGAGTACGGCGACGCCGATGTGATGATCGCGGGCGGTGCGGAATCGACCGTTTCGCCGCTCGGCATCGGCGGTTTCGCGGCCGCACGCGCGCTCTCGCAGCGCAACGACGATCCGGCAACGGCGAGCCGTCCGTGGGACAAGGACCGCGACGGCTTCGTGCTGGGCGAGGGCGCGGGCGTGATGATCCTCGAAGAGTACGAGCACGCGAAGAAGCGCGGCGCGAAGATCTACGCGGAAATCGGTGGCTACGGCATGAGCGGCGACGCGTATCACATGACCGCCCCGCTCGAAGATGGCGACGGCGCGCGCCGCTGCATGCAGTACGCCATGCGTAACGCGGGCGTGAACCCGAACGAAGTGAACTGGGTGAACGCGCACGGTACTTCGACGCCGCTCGGCGACATCGCGGAAACCACGGCGATCAAGCGCGCCTTCGGCGACCATGCGAAGGAACTCGTCGTGAACTCGACCAAGTCGATGACGGGCCACCTGCTGGGTGGCGCGGGCGGCCTCGAGTCGGTGTTCACGGTGCTCGCCGTGCACAACCAGCTGTCGCCGCCGACGATCAACATCTTCAACCAGGATCCGGAATGCGACCTGGACTACTGCGCGAACACCGCGCGGGACATGAAGATCGACGTCGCGCTGAAGAACTCGTTCGGGTTCGGCGGCACGAACGGCACGCTCGTCTTCAAGCGCCACGCTTGATCCCCACGGACGAGACAGCGGCCGCGCCGGAGCAATTGCCGCAGTTGCAATCCCCGGTCGGCCGCATTTCCCTGCGTCCGTCGCTCGCGCTGCAACTGCTCGTTGCGGCCGGACTCGGCGTGGCTACGGCAGCCGTCTATACCGCGCTTGCGCCGTGGCTCGGTGCATGGCGCGCGCTGCCGCCGGCGTGGGCGTTGCTTGCCACTGGCGGTCTTGCGGCTGCGGCGTGGCGTCGCAGGCAGCCGGCCTTCCTCGAAATCGGGCCGGATTCTCTCGCTGCCTACGCCCGTAATGGCGCCTGTCTTGCTACCGGCCGGCTCGCCGGCGCGTCACAATGGGGCACATGGCTGCTTGCGCTCGTCGTCGAGCACGGTGCGCGCCGCAAGGTGCTGCTCATCGCCGCCGACGCGTTTCCCGCCGCAACCTGCCCGCCCGGAGCCTTCCATACGCTTGCCGTTCGCGCACGCAGCGCGGCCGGGCGCTGAGCGCGCCGCGACGTAACGCTTGTAACGGCTGTTACGCGCGTAACGTTGCGCCGTGGCGAGGACGCTACAATGGTGCCCCCGCGTCTACTTATGAGCTAACGGATTTTTCAGGTGAGCGAAAAAGAAATTGATCAGGTTCTGGTCGAGCGCGTGCAAAAAGGCGACAAGGCCGCGTTCGAGCTCCTGGTCTCGAAATACCACCGCAAGATCATCCGGCTGATCTCGCGCCTCGTGCGAGACCCCGCCGAGGTCGAGGACGTGGCGCAGGATGCCTTCATCAAGGCTTACCGCGCACTTCCGCAGTTTCGTGGTGAATCGGCTTTCTATACGTGGTTGTACCGAATTGCCGTCAATACGGCAAAGAACTACCTTGCGACCCAGGGAAGACGCGCCCCGACTTCCACCGAAGCGGATGCTGAAGAAGCTGAAACTTTCTCGGACGCCGATCAACTAAGGGATATCAACACGCCCGAGTCGATGTTGATGAGCAAGCAGATCGCGCAGACGGTCAACGCTGCGATGGCGGTTTTACCGGAAGAGTTGCGCACCGCCATTACGCTTCGGGAAATTGAAGGCCTGAGCTACGAGGAAATTGCCGAGATGATGGGTTGCCCGATCGGCACAGTCAGATCGAGAATTTTCCGCGCTCGGGAAGCCATTGCGGCAAAATTGCGTCCGCTGCTGGACACTCCGGAAGGCAAGCGCTGGTAAGAAGAATAGCCAGCTTCGCCCCGGGCAGCGATGCGATTCACCTGGTATGTTGGTGTCACGAGGGCGTCTGTAAGGGAATGGGGAGCATCATGGGGTCCGTCTCGATGCAATCGGTATCAAGCTCGCGTGGCGAGCGTCTGTCCGCCTTTGTCGACGGTGAATGGTCGGCCGAGGAGCATCTGAACGCTAATTTTTTTGAACTCGACGGGGAAGGCCGTGCCGCCTGGTCGGAGTACCACCTGATCGGCGACGTGCTGCGCTCGGACGATCTGGCGCTCAGTCAGGCTACGAGCCACGCTTTCATGACGGGCTTCGCTGCGCGTTTCGACGCCGAGCCGCATGTGCTCGCGCCCGCCGCGCTGCCGCAGTCGCACGGCGCGCAGACTGGCCGCAACGAACGGGTAGGTCGCATCCTCGCGTTGCGCCGCCGGGTCGTGCCGTCGCTGGCGGTGGCCGCGGCCGCGGCCACGCTCACCTGGATCGTCATGCCGCAAATGCGCGGTGCGGGTATGGCCGGCGCGCCGCAAATCGCGGCCGTGCAGCCCGCGCAGGGCGACGCTGTACAGCGTGTGGCGATGAACGCCACACCGGCGCCCGCCACGGCCGGCCAGGATGGCAATATCATCCGCGACGCGCGCCTCGACGAATATCTCCAGGCACACCAGCAGTTTGCGCAGCAGCCGGTCATGTCGGATTCCATGCCGTTCATCCGCTCCGCCGCTCTTTCCACGCAAGGCCAATAAGTTTGATGCAGACATTGCGGTTGAATAAAACGACAATCTGGGGGCGGTTGCCGGCATTCCTTTGCTGCGCGGCCGTGATGTTCACCGCTCTGTCTGCCGCCTCGCGTGCCCACGCGCAAGGCGCTTCGGCGGTCGACTCCGCGACGCGCCAGAGCGCCGCGCAGTGGCTCGACCGCGTCCAGCAGGCTGCCCGGCAGCAGAATTACGAAGGCACGTTCGTCTACCAGCGCGGCGAATTCGTGCAGTCCTCGCGCATCACGCACTACGCCTCGAAGGCGGATGGCGAGTTCGAAAAGCTCGAAAGCCTCGACGGCAAGCCGCGCACGATGCTGCGCCACAACGACGATCTCTTCACGTTCGTACCCGAGCGCAAGCTTTGTGTCGTCGAAAAGCGCCAGAACAGGGACGCGTTTCCTGCGTTGCTCTCGACGAGCGGCGACCAGGTGCTCACTGTCTACGAGCCGAAGATGCTCGGCACCGATCGCGTGGCCGGTCTCGACAGCGAGGTGATCGAGCTCGACCCGAAGGACAACTTCCGCTTCGCCTACAAGCTGTGGGCCGACGCGAAGACTGGCCTTTTGCTGCGCTCGCAGATGCTCGATCCGGCAAACGGCCAGGTGCTCCAGCAACTCGCGTTCACCCAGGTGCGCATCGGCGGGCCCGTCGACAAGACGCCGATCGTCAATGGCATTCGCAATCTCGCGGGGTGGACCGTCGTGCGTCCGCCGCTCGAACCGGTCGACATGGCAGCGCAGGGATGGTCGTTCGGCGCGGCCGCGCCGGGCTTCCTCAAGATTCGTGAAGTGCGCCGGCCCATGGCCGCGCGCGAAGCGAGCGAACCGCCCATCCCGGTCGATCAGGCCGTGTTCTCGGACGGACTCTCTACGCTTTCCGTCTTCATCGAACCGGTGAAGAACAACAGCCGCAAGGAAGGCTCGGGCAGCAGCGGCGCGACGCACGTCCTCGTGAAGCGTAGCGGCGACTACTTCATCACGTTGCTCGGCGAAGTGCCTCAGAGCACGTTGCAGCAGTTCGCGTCTGCCATAGAATACAAGGCTCCCAGGTAAATTCCTCCTTCGGCTGACTTCGATATGACGATTCTCCCGCTGCGCAAATTCTTCGCGGCCGCGGTCGTGCTGGCATGCCTGCCGTTCGCGCCGCCTGTGGTATCGGCGGCATCGGCGGCGTCGGCCGCTAACCTGCCCGATTTCGCCGATCTCGTGGACAAGGTCGGGCCGTCGGTTGTCAATATCCGCACCACGACGCGCGTGTCGATGTCCCAGCGTGGTCTGCCGCCGGGCATGGACAATGGCGACATGTCGGAATTCTTCCGCCGCTTCTTCGGCATTCCGCTTCCGCAGGGGCCGCAGGGCCAGTCGCCGCGCGGTGGGCAGGGCGGTGGCCAGGGTGGAGGGCAGGGCGGCGGTTCGGACTCGGGCCCTGACAGTGGCAACGACACCGAGCAGAGCAGCGGCGTCGGCTCGGGCTTCATCCTATCGAGCGACGGCTACGTGATGACCAACGCGCACGTCGTGGACGACGCGGACAGCATCTACGTCACACTCACCGACAAACGCGAATTCAAGGCGAAGCTCATTGGCGTGGACGACCGCACCGACGTCGCCGTCGTGAAGATCCAGGCCACGAATCTTCCCGCCGTGACGATGGGCGATTCGAACAAGGTGCGCGTGGGCGAATGGGTCGTGGCGATCGGTTCGCCGTTCGGTCTCGAGAACACTGTGACAGCGGGCATCGTGAGCGCGAAGGGACGCGACACCGGCGACTATCTGCCGTTCATCCAGACCGACGTGGCCGTGAACCCGGGCAACTCGGGCGGACCGCTCATCAACATGCAAGGCGAGGTGATCGGCATCAACTCGCAGATTTACAGCCGCACGGGCGGGTTCATGGGCATCTCGTTCGCGATTCCGATCGACGAGGCGATGCGCGTGGCCGACCAGCTTAAGGCGAGCGGCAAGGTCACACGCGGGCGCATTGCCGTGGCGATCGGCGAGGTGACGAAGGACGTGGCCGACTCGCTCGGCCTGCCCAAGGCGCAGGGCGCGCTGGTCTCGAGCGTCGAGCCGGGCGGCCCGGCCGACAAGGCGGGCATCCAGCCGGGCGACATCATCCTGAAGTTCAACGGCGCGAGCGTCGATGCCGCGACCGACCTGCCGCGCATGGTCGGCGACACGAAACCGGGCACCAAGGCGACCGTCACGATCTGGCGCAAGGGGGCGACGCGCGATCTGCCGATCACGGTCGCCGAGATGCAGCCCGACAAGACCGCCAAGGCCGACCAGCAGAAGGCGCCGGACCCCAAGCCGCGTGCATCTAACGCGCTCGGTCTCGCGGTGGTCGACATCCCCGCCGACCAGATGGCCCAGCTCAAGATCAAGGGCGGCGTGATGGTGGATTCGGCGGATGGCCCGGCGGCGCGCGCCGGACTCCAGAAGGGTGACATCATCCTGCGCGTGGGCGACACGGATATCACGAACGCGAAGCAGTTCCAGGAAGTGACTGAACGCCTCGATCCGCAGAAGATGGCGGCGGTGCTCGTGCGGCGCGGCGACAACACGCAGTTCGTGCCGCTCCGTCCGCGTGCGCCCGGGCAGAAGTAAGCACGATGCACACGCCCATACGGACATCGGCGGCGGTGCTCGGGCGTGCGAGCGCGCAGCTCGTCATCTATGGCCGCGCGTGGTGTCATTTGTGCGAGGAGATGCGCGTGGCGCTCGAACCGGTTGCGGCGGCAGCGGGCGCGCGGCTCGACGTGATCGATGTCGATTCCGACCCCGAGCTGCAGGCGCGCTATGACGAACTCGTGCCGGTGCTCGTCTGCGATGGCATCGAGTTGTGTCACTACCGGCTCGACGAGGCACGCGTGCGAGCCGCGCTCGGGCTGGGCGCCGACGCGCCAGGTGGGCCGTCGGCGCTACCGGGCGGGGCGTGAAACGCGCACCTTGCGCTCGCGCAATGTGTCGCTTGCGGGATCACATCCGTTGCATCATCGGACGGTTCGCCCGTGGGACCCCTTTTCGGCTAAAATAGTCCGGTTTTTCATCTGTTTACGAGGCGTGCCCAGCATCCGTTGGGGCGCGCCTTTTTCGCTTGATCGGCACTGAATGAATCATATTCGTAACTTCTCGATCATTGCGCACATCGACCATGGCAAGTCGACGCTCGCCGATCGCATCATCCAGCTGTGCGGTGGCCTGTCCGACCGTGAAATGGAATCGCAGGTGCTCGACTCGATGGATCTCGAGCGCGAGCGCGGCATCACGATCAAGGCGCAGACCGCCGCGCTCAGCTACAAGGCGCGTGACGGCCAGGTCTACAACCTGAACCTGATCGACACGCCGGGCCACGTCGACTTCTCGTACGAGGTCAGCCGTTCGCTGTCCGCGTGCGAGGGCGCGCTGCTCGTGGTGGATGCAAGCCAGGGCGTCGAAGCGCAGACGGTGGCGAACTGCTACACCGCGATCGAGCTCGGCGTCGAAGTCGTTCCGGTGCTCAACAAGATCGACCTGCCCGCCGCGAACCCCGAGAACGCCATCGCCGAGATCGAGGACGTGATCGGCATCGACGCGACCGACGCCACGCGCTGCAGCGCGAAGACCGGCCTCGGCGTCGAGGACGTGCTCGAAGCGCTCATCGCCAAGGTGCCGCCGCCCAAGGGCGATCCGCAAGCGCCGCTGCAGGCGCTCATCATCGACTCGTGGTTCGACAACTACGTGGGCGTGGTGATGCTCGTGCGCATCGTCAACGGTACGCTGCGTCCGAAGGACAAGATCAAGCTGATGGCCACCGGCGCGCAGTACCCGGTGGAACACGTTGGCGTGTTCTCGCCGAAGTCGCGCAATCTCGAGTCGCTCTCGGCGGGGCAGGTGGGCTTCATCATCGCGGGCATCAAGGAACTCGCCGCCACCAAGGTGGGCGATACCGTCACGCTCGCGAGCAAACCCGCGGCGGAACCGCTGCCGGGCTTCAAGGAAGTGAAGCCGCAGGTGTTCGCGGGTCTTTATCCGGTCGAGGCGAACCAGTACGACGCGCTGCGCGAGTCGCTCGAAAAGCTGAAGCTCAACGACGCTTCGCTGCAGTACGAGCCGGAAGTTTCGCAGGCACTGGGCTTCGGCTTCCGTTGCGGCTTCCTCGGTCTTCTGCACATGGAGATCGTGCAGGA
>NZ_DATJWR010000388.1:0-9558 GCF_035501035.1 Paraburkholderia sp. | reverse complement strand
GCGCACGTGACGGCGGAGGCCATCGGCCAGTCGGCGTTGTCGAAGAACTCGTTCCACATGACACGGCCGATCATCAGCGTGTTCGCACCGCCCAGCAGTTCCGGAATCACGTACTCGCCCACCGCCGGAATGAACACGAGCAGGCAGCCCGCGATGATGCCGTTCTTCGAAAGCGGCAGCGTGATTTCGAGGAACGCGCGCCACGGCTTCGCGCCGAGGTCGTAGGCAGCTTCGAGCAGCGTGAGGTCCATCTTCACGAGGTGGGCGTAGAGCGGCATCACGAGGAACGGCAGGTAGGAATAGACCATGCCGATATAGACCGCCGTGTTCGTGTGATAGAGCTCGAGCGGCGAATGGATGATGCCGACCGACATCAGGAAATTGTTAAGCAGTCCGTTGTTCTTCAGAATACCGATCCACGCATACACGCGAATCAGGAACGACGTCCAGAACGGCAGCATCACCGCCATCATGAGGATGTTGCGCGTGGCCGGATTCGAGCGCGCGATGTAGTACGCCATCGGATAGCCGATCAAGAGGCACAGCAGCGTCGAGATGGCCGCCACGACCACCGAGTTCACGTAGGTCGCGAAATACAGGCTGTCCTGGAACAGGAACGCGTAGTGCGAGAAGTCGAGCGCGATGTGCCAGACGCCGTCCGCGAACGACGCGAGCTCCGTGTACGGCGGGATGCCGAGCTGCTGGTCGGCGAAGCTGATCTTCACCACCAGGATGAACGGCACGAGGAAGAACAGCAGCAACCAGAAGAACGGGCCCGCCACCACCGCCGTGCGGCCGGTCAGGTTGAAGCGCTTGACCGGCCAGTTCAGGATGTTCTTGAGCACGCCGTTCATGACGTCAGCACCACACCGGCCGAGGCGCTCCAGCGCACGTACACTTCGTCTTCCCACGTCGGCGAATCGATCTCGGAGAGCGCGAGGCTCGACATGTTCGCGACCACGGTCTTGCCCGAGTCGAGCTTCACGTGATAGAGCGAGTAGCCGCCCATGTACGCGATGTTCTTCACGACGCCCTTGCCCCAGTTGAACGTGCCTTCGGGCGGCTTGCGCGTGAGCGCGATGCGCTCGGGGCGCACCGAGATCGTCACGGGCATGCCGAGCGGTCCGGTGATGCCGTGGTTCACGTACAGGCGCACCGGCAGGTCGGGGCATTCGACGAACACGTGATCGGGCTCATCTTCGACCACGTTGCCGTCGAAGAGATTGGTTGAGCCGATGAATTCCGCCGAGAAGCGGCTGTTCGGAAATTCGTAGACCTGATTAGGCGTGCCAAGCTGGATGATCTCGCCTTCGCTCATGACCGCGAGGCGGCTCGCCATCGTCATCGCTTCTTCCTGGTCGTGCGTGACCATGATGCAGGTCACACCCACCTTGTCGAGAATGTTGACGAGCTCGATTTGCGTGCGCTGGCGAATCTGCTTGTCGAGCGCCGACATCGGCTCGTCGAGCAGCAGCAGCTTCGGACGCTTGACGAGCGAGCGCGCGAGCGCGACGCGTTGTTGCTGGCCGCCCGAGAGCTGGTGCGGCTTGCGCCTGGCAAAGCGCGACATCTGCACGAGCTCGAGCGCGTTCTCCACGCGTTCCTTCAATTCGGCCTTTTTCACGCCTTCCTGGCGCAGCCCGAAGCCGACGTTCGACTCCACCGTCATGTGCGGAAAGAGCGCATACGACTGGAACATCATGTTGACCGGCCGGCGGTACGGCGGCAGCGTGGCGAGATCCTCGCCGTCGATCAGGATCTTGCCCGACGTGACGGTTTCGAGGCCCGCGAGCATGCGCAGCAAGGTGGACTTGCCGCAGCCCGAACTGCCGAGGAGCGCGAACAGCTCGCCCTTTTTCACCGACAGATTGACGCCCTTGACGGCCGTCGTCTCGCCGAACTTCTTGACGACGTCGACGACCTGCACGAAGTTGTCCGCGGCGAAATCTGCCGCGGTGAAGCCCGAAGGCAGCGTACCGGCGGCTGCCGGCGCGCTCGACTGGTCACTCATGATTCTCTCTGCCCTGCCTGTTTCTGCGTAAATGCTGGACGGGGTTGACGAACAAAGCCCCCGGCATCTGCCGAGGGCTCGGGGTAAAGCGGGAACAAGCGCGGGAACAAGCGGATTTCAACCGCGGCGCCGACCGTGTCAGCGTCCCGACTTGAATTCGGTCCACAGACGCGTCTGCAGGCGCTGGATCTCAGGCGGCAGCGGCTTGAGCAGGAACAGCGTCTTCAGGACTTCGGGCGGCGGATATACGGCGGGATCGTTCGCGATGTCCTTGTCCACGTACTTGCGCGCTTCCATGTTCGCGCTCGGGTAGTAGACCGCGTTCGTGATCGCCGCGTGAACCTGCGGCGTCTCGATGTAGTTGATCCACTCGTGTGCGGCTTCCTTGTGCTGCGCATCCTTCGGGATGGTCATCACGTCGAACCAGATCGGCGCGCCGCCCTTCGGGATGTAGTACTCGATCTTGTACGGCTTCTTCGCTTCGATGGCGCGGTGCTTGGCGATCACCACGTCGCCCGACCAGCCGTACGCGAAGCAGATGTCGCCGCCGACGAGGTCGTTGATGTAGCCCGACGAGTTGAACTGCGTGATGTACGGGCGGATCTTCTTCATCATCGCGAGCGCAGCGCGATAGTCGTCCGGATTGGTCGAGAGCGGATCCTTGCCGATGTAATGCAGCGCGGCAGCGAACACCTGGTCCGGCGCATCGAGCACGGAAACGCCGCAGGCCTTCAGCTTCGAGATGTACTCGGGCTTGAAGAGGATGTCCCAGTTGTCGAGCGGCACGTTCTTGCCGAGGATCTGCTGCACCTTGTTCACGTTATAGGCGAGACCGGTCGTGCCGTACGCCCAGGGCACCGCGTACTTGTTGCCCGGGTCCGCGCCGGCGACGAGCGCCATCAGTTGCGGATCGAGATACTTGAGGTTGGGGATCTTCGACTTGTCGAGCGGCGCGAAGATGCCGGCGGCAATCTGCTTGCCCGCGTAGTTGCTGGTCGGCACGACGATGTCGTAGCCCGAGTTGCCCGCGAGCAGCTTGGCCTGGAGCGTGTCGTCGCTGTCGTAGTTGTCGTACTTGACCTGGATGCCAGTCTGCTTCGTGAAGTTCGGAATCGTGTCCTTGGCGATGTAATCGGACCAGTTGTACACGTTCAACTGCGTGTCCTTCGCCACCGACGTCATCCACGGCACCGCGCACAGCGCGAGCGCGGCCAGTTGCGCCACCATCCGTCTCTTCATCCCGTTCTCCGATCGTGACCGGCTCGTGCCGGCTGCCTGCCTCGCCTCGTACCGCGCATCGCGCGGCTCCCCTTGACTTTACCGAACCTACCATCAAACATGCCACGCGACAAAAAAAACGCCGGCCTGTCGCGCAAACGGAACATCGGCCCTCTCAGGATCACGAAGATCCGCGCGGACGGTAAATCGCGCGCAATTTTAGCCGTTTCACGGGCCGTGTCCACAAAAAACCGCTTCGAATGGCGCAAGCGCGCGACGCCCCGCTCCCGCGCGGGCGGCACGCGCGCCGCGGCGTGCGGTGGCACGGGCACCGGAAGTCCGCGCCGCCGCCCCGGTATCGTGTGCCCTCACGCCCCCCGAGCGCATGCGTCGAGCCGCAAGCCCGACGCCGCAGGCCTTTCCCCCCAGCGCATCGAATCTGCCACCTTGCTGTCTCCTTGCAGTTGCGCGGTCGATGATCGGTGTTCAACGCCCTGCTACGGCGGAGGCAAAGGCCGGAGCGTTTCGGTTTGCTGCGGGCGGAGCGCCAGTACGACCCATTACGCATGCAAGCTCGCCGCCGCGCGGCCAGGGAGCGCGGGCGGCCGCCTCCGTCCGTATCGGTTAACATAGCGGCGTTTCGTACCGAAGCCGGCGCGCCCGACGCACCGGCCACGCCCCAAGGCTCTTCAATGGCATCCAACCTCCACGACCTCCCCGACAGCCCGTGCATCGGCGTGTGCTCGACCCTCTTCGACGATATCTGCAAAGGCTGTGGCCGCACGGCCGTGGAGGTCTCCAACTGGGTGTTCTTGAGCGATGCGGAAAAGCGCGCCGTGTGGGAGCGCATCGAACGCGAAGGCACCGCCATGCGCTTCCACAAGGACCGCGCCTGACTGAGCGATGAACCAGGCAGCGAACCAGGCGATGAACTGAGCGCTGCAATAAAAAACGCCGGGCAAGCCGGCGTTTGCAAAGAGGCAGGCGGGCAATCAGAACTTCATGCCGACGCCGAGGCCCACGATGAGCGGATCGATATGCAGTGTGCCGAGAGGCGTGCCAGCCAGCGACGCGTCGGTGTGCATCCAGATCTTCTTGATGTCCGCGTTCACGAACACCTTCTTCGTCACCTGGAAATCGATGCCAAACTGCAGCGCCGGACCCCAGCTGTGGTTGTTGATCGAAACCGACTGGTTGCCCGCGTGCAGACCGTTGTTGTAGAAGAGCGTGTAGTTGATGCCCGCGCCCACGTACGGCCGCACCTTGCCCGCGTTGTTGAAGTGATACTGCAGCAGCAGCGTGGGCGGCAGCACGCCCACGCCCCCGAGCGCACCGATGTTCGACGTGACCTGGTGGCGCGACGTGCCGAGAATCAGCTCCACGCCGATGTTGTCGGTCGCCATGTAGGTGAAGTCGAGCTCGGGCACGATGGCGTTGTTCACGTTCGTACCCAGTGCGCTGAGCGTGTCGCTCGAACGCGCGTCCGGCATGATGCTGATCGCGCGCAGGCGGACCAGCCAGTCGCCCGCGTAGATGCCCGTGTCGGGCGAGCCGGCCGCACTGGCCGGCGCCGCGAAGCAGGCCGCGCCCATTGCGAGCGCGGCGGTTGCTGCTATTTTGCTGATTGCTTTTTGCATCGTTACTTCCCCGTATCTGTAGACATGCGCTCGCAGAGGCTTACAAATTGTCAGAGACGGAGTCCGATGCAGCATTGACAGCTATCAAGCCAGTGCAAAGACCGCACGATGTGCGACCGCAGGTCGCGCAATACCGGTTAGCAGCAGTTCCAGAAGGTCGCGGACACTGCGAATCGCGTTACCGAATGGCAACGCTTCACGGCCGCGGAAGAACAAGCCGTTTGCAACATCGCCGCGCAACGCCGCGGCCAGCCGCGTGTCGATGCAAAAGTGGCCGAACTTCTCGATGCCGTCACGCAGGCCGCAAGCCGATAGGCATTCGAGCCCGGTCGGGCAGGCGAGCTTGAGCGAACCGATCTTCGCGCGAATGCGCGACTCGTTGCGCAGGTATCGCTCGAGCCATGGCGTTTTCACCGCTCGCGCGGGCAGCCCCGTCACGCTCACGAATTCGACGATGTCTTCGGGCTTCGCGTCGGCGAGCACGCGCTTGAACGCCGGATGCGCGTCGCCCTCCTCGGTCACGGCGAACGGCGTGCCGACCTGCACGCCGTTTGCGCCCGCCTCGAGCCATTTGCACACAGCCTCGTGGCTGTTGATACCGCCGGCCACCACGAGCGGCACGTCGCGGCGCGTGATGCCGAGCGTGGCATAAACGCCTTCGAGCTCCTCGAAGATCTTCGCGAACGCGAAGCGATCGTTGTCCATGTCGGCGATGTCCGTCACGCCGAGATGGCCACCCGCATGGGCCGGATGCTCGATCACGATGGCGTCGGGCAGACGGCCCTTCTTCATCCACTTCTTGAGCACGAGCGCGACGCCGCGCGCGTCGGAGAGAATCGGCACGAGCGCGATGTCGACGCCCGCCGTGAGATCGGGCAGATCGAGTGGCAGGCCCGCGCCCATCACGATGGCCTCGGCGCCGTGCTCGCAGGCGGCGCGCACGTAGTCGGCATGCGCGCTCACGGCCTTCATCACGTTCACGGCGATCATGCCGTTGCCGCCCGCAAGCTTGCGCGCCGCCGCGATTTCGCGGCCCAGTGCGATCAGATTCGCGCGCGTGAGCGTATCGTGGCTGGGATCGGCGCGGCACATCTCCATGAGATCGCTGTGATGATGGCGCAGGTCGATACTCGCGATGGTGCCGAGCGCGCCTTCGCGCGCGACACTGCCCGCAAGCCGGTGCGCCGAAATGCCGACGCCCATGCCGCCCTGCACGATGGGTAGCAGTTGACGGCCGCGAATCTCGAGCGGAGCGAAGGTGTGTGTAGGAAACATGGTGGCCCGCTTTGGTGTGTCGATGACAAAGCGCTTATAGTCGCGCGTACCCCACAGTTGGCATTGATTCGCATCAAAATAAAAAGCGGGCGCCCGTGAAGGCGCCCGCATCAATGACTTTCATCAACACGTCACGCGGAAAGATTTGCGATAGCGCGACGTGTTGCCTCATCAGGTTTTTGGCAACTTGAACTGCATCGATTTGTATTCGAGATACTCCTCGAGGCCGTACGTGCCGTTTTCGCGGCCGTGGCCGGACTGCTTGAAGCCGCCGAACGGCGCGGCCATGTTCCAGGTGCCACCGTTGATGTCGATCTGGCCCGTGCGGATACGGCGCGCCACGCGCATCGCGCGCGCGTCGCTGCCTGCCCAGACCGCTCCGCCGAGGCCATAGGGCGAGTCGTTGGCGATTGCCACTGCGTCGTCTTCGTCCTTCGCCGTGAGGATCGTGAGCACCGGCCCAAAGATTTCTTCCTGCGCGATGGCCGCATCGCGCGGCACGCGGCCGAACACGGTTGGCTTCACGAAAAAGCCCTTCGTGACGCCTTCGGGCATGCCCGTGCCGCCGGTCACGAGTTCGGCGCCGTCGGCAATGCCACGCTCGATGTACTGCTGCACGCGCTGTTGCTGCACGGCGGAGGCGAGCGGCCCGAGCTTCGCCTTCTCGTCACGCGGATCGCCCACGGTGAACGCTTCAGCGGCCTGCTTCGCGAGCTCGCGCGCCTCCTCATAGCGTGACTCCGGCACGATCATGCGCGTATGCGCCGAGCAGGTCTGCCCCGAGTTGAGGAAGCATGCGCCTACCGTACCCTTCACGGCGGCTGCGAAGTCGGCGTCGTCGAGCACGACGGAGGCCGACTTGCCGCCCAGCTCCAGCGCGACGCGCTTGACCGTGGCCGAGGCCACCTCCGACACGCGCTTGCCCGCTCGGGTCGAACCCGTGAACGACACCATGTCGACGTCCGGGTGACGCGCGAGCAGCTCGCCGACCACCGGGCCGTAGCCCGTCACGAGATTGAACACGCCCGCGGGCAAGCCGGCCTCGTGAATGGCCTCGGCCAGCACGAACGCATTGAGCGGCGCGATTTCGGATGGCTTGAGCACGACGGTGCAGCCCGCGGCGAGCGCGGCCGCCACCTTGAGCGTGATCTGGTTGAGCGGATAGTTCCACGGCGTGATGGCGGCAACCACGCCCACGGGCTCGCGCACGACGAGCGAGTTGCCCACGCGCTCCTCGTACTGGAAGTCGCTCGCGAGCTTCGCATAGGCGCCCCAGTTGTAGATGGGGCCGCCCACCTGGATCGCGCGCGCGAGCTTGAGCGGCATGCCCACTTCGCCTGCGATCAATTGCGCGAGCTCGTCGGTGCGGGCCTTGAGGTTGTCGGCGATCTTCTGCAGATACGCACCGCGCTCGGCGGCGGGCGTCGCGGCCCACTTGTCGAAGGCGGCGCGCGCGGCGGCGATGGCTGCCTCGGCGTCGGCTTCGACGCCTTCAGGGATGCGGCCCATTACCGCTTCGGTGCCCGAGTCGATGACGTCGATCGTGCCCTTGCCCTGTGGCGCGACCCATTGGCCGCCGATGTAGAGCTGGTCGTAGTGTTTCATGTGCTTGCTCCCGTCTCCATGTGTATTCGCGGTTGCGCCGCGGCGATCCCGCATTCTAGCTTGGTTGACGCAAACGTAAAGTACGGGGCGCAAAGCACTGGACGCGCGCGGCCTATGTCGTCAAAAGCAAAACGGGCGACGCTTTCGCGCCGCCCGCCTTTATTGCCGTCCTGGCTCGCCCAGGCTCAGCCGAGGCCTCAGTGCAGCCCCTGGCTCGCGAGGAAGTCCTCGTAGTTGCCGCTGTAGTCCTTGATCGTGCCGTCGGTCTTCACTTCGATGATGCGATTGGCCAGACCGTTCACGAACTCGCGGTCGTGAGAAACGAAAACCAGCGTGCCTTCGAACTTTTCGAGCGCGATCTGCAGCGACTCGATCGATTCCATGTCCATGTGGTTCGTGGGCTCGTCCATGAGCAGCACGTTGTGGCGGCCGAGCATCAGCTTGCCCCAGATCATGCGGCCCTTCTCGCCGCCCGAGAGCACCTTGACCGACTTCCTGATGTCGTCGGCGTTGAAGAGCAGACGCCCCAGCGTGCCGCGCACCGACTGCTCGTCGTCGCCTTCCTGGCGGTACTGGTCGATCCAGTCCATCAGCGTGACGTCGGCCGGAAACTCTTCGTACGTGTCCTGCGGCATGTAGCCGACGTTCGCGTTCTCGGCCCACTTCACCGAGCCGCCGTCGACGGCCAGGTTGCCGAGCAGCGAGCGCAGCAGCGTGGTCTTGCCCGCGCCGTTCTCGCCGATGATCGCGATGCGCTCGCCCGGTTGCACGCTGATGCTGAATTTGCTGAAGATCGCGCGGTCGTACTTCTTCGTGATCTCTTCCGCGACCACGACGATGTTGTGCAGCTTCTTCTCGAACTCGAAGCGGATGAACGGGTTCTGACGCGACGACGGTTTGAATTCCTCGATCTTGATCTTGTCGATCATCTTCAGACGGCTGGTGGCCTGGCGCGCCTTCGACTTGTTCGCCGAGAAGCGGCGCACGAAGTCCTGCAGGTCGGCCACACGCTCCTTCGCCTTCTGGTTCGCGGCCTGCTGACGCTCGCGCGCCTGCGCCGAAGCCAGCATGTAGTCGTCGTAGTTGCCGGGCCAGACCTTCAGCGTGCCGTAATCCATGTCCGCCATGTGCGTGCAGACCTGGTTCAGGAAGTGTCGATCGTGGGAGATGATGATCATCGTGGAGTTGTACTCGTTGAGCACATCTTCCAGCCAGCGGATCGAGTTGATGTCGAGGTTGTTGGTCGGTTCGTCGAGCAGCAGCACGTCCGGCTTCGAGAACAGCGCCTGCGCGAGCAGCACGCGCAGCTTCCAGCCCGGCGCCACGCCGCTCATCGGGCCGTTGTGGAACTCGGTGCCGATACCGATGCCAAGCAGCAGTTCACCCGCGCGCGCTTCGGCCGTGTAGCCGTCGTACTCGGCGAACTTGGCCTCCAGTTCGGCGGCGTGCATGTAGTCGTCGTCCGTCGCTTCGGGATTCGCGTAGATCGCGTCGCGCTCGGTCATCGCGGCCCACATTTCGGTGTGGCCCATCATGACGACGTCGAGCACGCGCACGTCCTCGTACGCGAACTGGTCCTGGCGCAGCTTGCCGAGGCGCACGTTCGGTTCCAGCACGACCGTGCCCGAGCTCTGCTCGAGGTCGCCGCCCAGGATCTTCATGAACGTTGACTTGCCGCAACCGTTCGCGCCGATCAGGCCATAGCGGTTGCCTTCGCCGAATTTGACCGAGATGTTCTCGAACAAGGGCTTCGGCCCGAATTGCATGGTGATGTTGGCGGTAGAGAGCACAGCGCGTCCCGGTAAGTAGATC
>NZ_DATJWR010000387.1:0-3331 GCF_035501035.1 Paraburkholderia sp. | reverse complement strand
CATCGCCATCCCGCCATTTAATGGTTTCCCGAGCGAATGGCTGATCGTCCAGGGCCTGCTTCGCAGCGTTGAGGTCGGAAACATCGAGATACGGGGTGCATTTGCGGTCGCCGGGGCGCTTGTTGCCCTGACGGCAGGACTTGCTGTTACCGCTTTCGTGAAAGGTAAGCGCCGATTCCAGCACACGGTATGGCGGCTTGCGAGCAATTGAAGGTCGAGCGTAGCCGCGTCGCGGCGATCGTAATCGACCGGCGACGTCGGTGTGAATGCGGTGGAAGTCAGTCAGGGAGTTGTTGCTTTGGCCTGCTGCTGTCGGGCGTAATTGAATGGCAGCAGATCTGTGACGTCGGCGTCGGACGCGCGCTGCGGCAGCTCGGTGAGCACATGCAGGAGATAGTCATACGGCTCGACGTCGCAGGCCCGGCACGTCAGCACAAGGCTGTAGATCGTGGCGCTGGCTTTTGCGCCGTCAACTGTGTCGCTGAACAGCCAGCTTTTTCTCGACGTGGCAAACGGCCTGACGTCACGTTCGCAGACGTTGTTATCGATGGGTGCGCAACCATCTGTGACGTAGCGGCTCAGGTATTCCCACTGCTTTCGCGTGTACGCAATTGCCTTGCCCAGCAGGCTCTGGGGCGCGACCTTCGGCGCGAGTTCATCGAGCCACGCCTTGAAGGCTTCGAGCACCGGTGCGCTGTGCTGCTGGCGCAACTGATACGTGTAGCCTGCGCGCGTTTGGCCATCGGGCAAATCGCCTTTGGCCAGCGCCTCGACCCGATACAGAATCTGGAAGTATTCGAGTGCCTTCGCCACGCGAGCATTCGGCGTTTTCGGCTTGCCGTCGTCACCGGCCTTTTTTTCAGCCGCCTTGTCCGCCTTCACAAACAGCCTGCGCGCGTGAGCCATGCATCCGAAGTGCGTCGCCGTTTTGATCGTGCGCCAGGCGCTGTAGCCGTCGCTCATCAGCATACCGCCATAGTCACCGAGGAAGGCCTTCGGATGCTCCTGTCCACGCCCCGGCTGGTACTCGAACAACACCACAGGCTGCTCGCAGTCGTGGGCGCTGCGGTAAACCCACATGTAACTTTTGCTCTGTGCGGACCGGCCGGCTTCCTTGAGCACTTGAAGCGTGGTTTCGTCGCCGTGGATCAACGCCTGGGACAGCAAGACCTTTTTCAGCGCGTCGTACAACCGCGTGTAATGCAGTTCGCTGGGGCGGATGACCCAGTGCGCGAGCGTGCCGCGACTCACCGGAACCTGCCAGCGCGCGAACGCCTCCTGCATCCGGTACAGCGGCATGCCATCGACGTACTTCGCCGTCGCCACCGTCGCGAGCACCGACGCGTCGGCATGGCTGCCCGGAAGCGGCTGCACCGGCATCGGCGCGACCACGACCGGCGTATGTTCGGCGTGGCGCTCGCAGTGGCGGCACG
The DNA here is from genome assembly GCF_035501035.1 of Paraburkholderia sp. GTDB lineage: Bacteria > Pseudomonadota > Gammaproteobacteria > Burkholderiales > Burkholderiaceae > Paraburkholderia. The sequence continues at coordinate 1,898 of NZ_DATJWR010000387.1, read as the reverse complement.
CATACTTCGCGCGCACGTTCTGGTGGACCGTCCATTTGGTCTCCACATGCAGCTGCTCGCTGATGTCTTCGCCAATGCGATGCATGGCATTACCGCAACACGGACAGCCGCGCTGGTCCTGCGGCAGGTCGTACTCGATACGCTCGCGTGGCAGATGAGCTGGCAATGGCTTGCGCCCGACCTTGCGGCGTTCAGTCGGACCGGCCGCTGGCAGGCCGGTGTCGGGCAGCTCGGGCAGCACACCCTCGTCATCTTCGTCGCCGGACTCACTGCGGGCGAGCAACTCGGCCTCGTCGAACACGCGATCCTTGCGCTTCTCGCTTTTCGGTGCGAAACGCTCCGCTTCCAGCAGACGGACCTGCTCCTCAAGCTGCTCGATGCGCAGGCCCAGCCTGCCGATGTGCTGGTCCAGTTTGTCGATGTGTTGCGCGTCATCGGCGACGCGCGCCTCGAGGGCGTGGATGTAGCCCTGGACCGCCCTGGGCACGCGCTTGAGATTGGGGGTGTTCGTCATGCGCACCAGGATAGCGAAGTGCGGCGCGCCGTGGGTTTACGTCGGAATGTAAAAAGCGCGCCGCTGTTGGCTTTGCACAACAGGCGGGCTAGCTGGCGTGCAGGTAACGCCGCGTGGGATGGCGGCGAACCGCGTCGATGTCGATGCCGTCAAGCAGCCAGTGAAGCTGCTCCGTCGTCAGTTCGATCACCGCCTGGTGGCGGCGTGGCCACACGAAGTGGTCTTGTTCAAGCCGACGCAGCAGTAGCCAGAAACCCGTGCGCTCGTACAGCAGAAGCTTGATGCGATCGCACTTGCGGTTGCGGAACGCATACACGGCACGCGCGAGCGGGTCCAGCCGCATCGACTCCTCGACGAGGGCGGCCAGGGTATTGATGCCGCAACGGAAGTCAACCGGCTCGCGGTGCAGGTAGACCCGAAGGTCGTCAGCGAAGCGCAGCATCAGCGGCCCCTCAACGCGTCGATCATCGCGGTGAGCAGCGTCGTATCCTGCTGCCCGCATTCAAGCTCAAGACTCACGCCGTTGGGCAAGTGCGCCACCAGGCGCGAAGGCGGCGCTGGATGTTGCGAGGCCATTATCGTCTCGCGTCGCATCGGGGGCGGCAGGACATCGGGCATTGGCAGCCTGTGGAGCGGGTGCGCAGGCCCGACGTCCGCGACTTCCCGCACCGGCACGAATGCCGCTGCATGCCCCGGCGTCGATCGCCGCTTATACCGCGAACCAGCCGGCTTGCGATCCAGGCTAATCCATTTGCGAAGCTGGTTGGCATTTACGCCAGCCTTCAGCGCAAGCCCAGCAACCGAGGCCCCGGGCCTTTGGCAGGCCTCTATGAGCTTGCGCTTGCCTGCTCGGTCGTACCGGTTCTTGCCGTTGGCCGTTTTACCGATTACCCGCAGCGGAAGAAAGTCAAAGTCAGTTTGAGTGTCAGTCATAAGTTGCGTCCGCAATGTTGAGGTTGCGGACGCAGCTTGATCTTCTTGACCCGGCCGCGCTAGGCGCGGCAGAAACTACCGCTTACAATTGACCTCTCCGGTCAGCCCGGCGATGCAGGTCGGTGGCAAGTCGACCTGACACAGCGCAATTTTTTGCGTAGCGGGACCCGGTCACCTCGATGCGCTTTGTGCGGCATGTCGCGGGGAGCCTGGCACGCTATACCGGCTCATAGCAGGATCGCCTGCTGCAGCAGTTCCAGCGCTTTCAGTTCGTCCAGGTGACCCGTGCGCGCCTTGCCTGCCAGCGTCTTGATCAAGGCTTCGGCTATCGGCTCAATACCGTGAAGATTGTCCAGACTCGTCACGGAAGCGAAGGGGAGCGCTGCCGGGTTTCGCTGCGGTACTGCGGACGCGGCGAGCGACTCTGGGGTTGCCCGTGTAGCTGCCGGCG
>NZ_DATJWR010000386.1:0-12855 GCF_035501035.1 Paraburkholderia sp. | reverse complement strand
GCTCGGCGCCTGCGTGAGCAGACACTGGGCGCGCTGCGTCTTCGGGAACGCGATCACGTCGCGGATCGAATCGGCGCCGGCCATCATCGTGACGATGCGGTCGAGACCGAACGCAATACCGCCGTGCGGCGGCGCGCCGTACTGCAGCGCGTCGAGCAGGAAGCCGAACTTCGCGCGCGCTTCCTCCGGACCGATCTTGAGCGCGCGGAACACCTTGCTCTGCACTTCCTCACGGTAGATACGCACCGAGCCGCCGCCGATTTCCCAGCCGTTCAGCACCATGTCGTAAGCCTTCGCGAGGCAGCGGCCCGGATCCGTTTCGAGGTATTCCAGGTGCTCGTCCTTCGGGCTCGTGAACGGGTGGTGCGCGGCCACGTAGCGGTTTTCTTCCTCGTCGTACTCGAACATCGGGAAGTCGATGACCCACAGCGGCTTCCAGCCCTTCTCGACGAGACCGTTGGCCTTGCCGAACTCCGAATGGCCGATCTTCAAGCGCAGCGCGCCGAGGCTGTCGTTCACGACCTTCGCGCGGTCGGCCGCGAAGAAGATGATGTCGCCGTCTTGCGCGCCGGTGCGCTCGAGGATCGCGGCGATCGCGGCGTCGTGCAGGTTCTTGACGATCGGGCTTTGCAGGCCGTCACGGCCCTTCGCCACTTCGTTGACCTTGATCCACGCGAGACCCTTCGCGCCGTAGATGCGCACGAATTCGGTGTAGCCGTCGATGTCGCCGCGCGAAAGCTCGCCGCCCTTGGGCACGCGCAGCGCCGCGACGCGGCCGTCCTTCGTGTTGGCCGGTGCGCTGAACACCTTGAAGTCGACGTCCTTCAAGGCGTCGGTCAGCTCGGTGAACTCGAGCTTCACGCGCAGGTCCGGCTTGTCCGAGCCGAAGCGGCTCATGGCTTCCGAGTACTGCATCACCGGGAACTTCGCGTCGAGCTCGACGCCGATCGTTTCCTTGAACACGTGACGCGCCATGTCCTCGAACAGGTCACGAATTTCCTGCTCGCCGAGGAACGAGGTTTCGCAGTCGATCTGCGTGAATTCGGGCTGACGGTCCGCACGCAGGTCTTCGTCGCGGAAGCACTTGACGATCTGGTAGTAGCGATCGAAGTTCGCGACCATCAATAGCTGCTTGAAGAGCTGCGGCGACTGCGGCAATGCGAAGAACTGCCCCGCGTTCACGCGCGACGGCACGAGGTAGTCGCGCGCGCCTTCCGGCGTGCTCTTCGTGAGCATCGGCGTTTCGATGTCGATGAAGCCGAGCGAGTCGAGATACTTGCGCACGGCCATCGTCACGCGGTAGCGCAGGCGCAGGTTGTGCTGCATCTGCGGACGGCGCAGGTCGAGCACGCGGTGCGTGAGGCGCGTGGTTTCCGAGAGGTTGTCGTCGTCAAGCTGGAACGGCGGCGTGACCGATGCGTTGAGCACGTTCAGTTCATGGCACAGCACTTCGATCTTGCCGCTCGTGAGGTTGGCGTTGACGGTGCCTTCCGGACGATTGCGAACGACGCCCTTGACCTGGACACAGAACTCGTTGCGCACGCCTTCGGCGACCTTGAACATCTCCGCGCGGTCCGGATCGCAGACGATCTGAACGAGGCCCTCGCGATCGCGCAGGTCGATGAAGATGACACCACCATGGTCACGGCGGCGCTGTACCCATCCGCACAGCGAAACAGTTTGGCCCAGCAGCTGTTCGGTCACCAGACCGCAGTATTCAGATCTCATCGACATGATGTTCGTCTTTCGTTATGCATAGAGTGAACGGGACGCCTCGCGCTGCATTTGCAAATGCGCGCGGCGCCCGGTGTTACAGCGGAGGATCGATGGGGCGGCGTGTATGGGTGGCCGGCGCGACCACGCCCATCGAGACAATATACTTGAGCGCGGCGTCGACCGTCATGTCGAGCTCGACCACCTCGCTCCTCGGCACCATCAGGAAGAAACCCGACGTGGGATTCGGCGTGGTCGGCACATACACGCTCACGTGTTCTTCCTTCAGGTGGTTCACCACGTCGCCGCCCGGAATGCCGGTGAGAAACGCGATCGTCCACGAGCCCTTGCGCGGGTACTCGATCAGGAGTGCCTTGCGAAATGCGTTGCCGTTGCTCGAAAGCAGTGTATCGGAAACCTGCTGGATGCTGCCGTACAGCGGACCGATGATCGGAATCCGGCGCACCAGCGCATTCCACCACTCCACGAGCTTCTGCCCGATGAAGTTGTGCGTGAGCAGGCCCACGACGAAGATGAACGCGAGCGTGAGCACGGCGCCGAGGCCCGGCAGGCGCACGCCGAACACGCGCTCCGGCCGCCACGACTCGGGCAGCAGAAGCAGCGTCTGGTCCATCGTACCGATGACGAGATTGAGCACCCAAAGCGTAATGGCGAGCGGCACCAGCACCAGCAGGCCAGTCAGGAACACCGATTTGAACGTCGCTTTCTTGATCGTCATGTACACCGCCATGCGGGCCGCGCGCGGCGCGGCAATCGCGCAGCGCGATCCGCAGGAATCGCGCCGCAGGTTTTCAGGTCGAGGCTGCCGTGCTGCTCGTGCTGGTCGCGGCGCTCGCAGCAGGGGCGGCTGCGCTCGAACCGCTCGAGGCGCCCTCGCCCGTCGGCTTGCTGCCCTCGGACGACGCCGAACCCTCGCCGGACGCCTTGTCCTTCGCGCCGGTCGCCGCAGCGCTCGCGCCGTTGCCGTTGCCGTTGCCATTACTGCCGCCGCGGAAATCGGTGACGTACCAACCTGACCCCTTCAGCTGAAACCCGGCAGCGGTAACCTGTTTGCGAAACGCGTCCGCGCCGCAGCTCGGGCACTGCGTCAGGGGCGCATCACTGATCTTTTGCAGCACGTCCTTGTCGAAGCCGCACGACTCGCAGCGATAAGCGTAGATCGGCATGATCTCTATCCTGAAGAAAATCTGATAATTGCTTGCAAAGCCTTGAATTATAGCCGCAAACCAGGCTCCCCCCTGGCATTTACCGGAGTTGGGTGTCCTGCAGGGAGGGGCGGAGGAAGTTGCGGCCGCCGCAGAGCAAATGCGGGCGGCTTGTGCGCGCATCAAGAGCGCGCGCCTGTCTGCGCATGCGCGCGCGGTGATGAGCGCGTCGCGCGAGCGTGAATCACGCGGTCTGGATACGGCCTGGTTGCGGCCTGGAACCGGGCTGGACGAGGACTGGAGCGACCCGAGCGCGGCTCAGGCGCGCGACGGCGCGGCGTCGTTGCGGCGCCACACGAGCCAGCGCTCGCGCCCGGCGAACACCGGCAGCGAATCGACGACGGGCTGATCGTCCACGAGCGTGAAGAATGGCGTGAGCAACGCATCGAGTTCATCGCGCGCGATCGCGAACGGCGGCCCCTTGGGCGTCTCGCCGATGAAGAAATAGCCCGCCAGCAACGCACCCGGCTGCAGCAGTTCGGCCATGCGCTGCGCGTAGCTTGCCCGGAGCTTTTTGGGCAGCGCGCACAGGAACGCGCGCTCGAACACCCAGCCGGACGCGAATGGCGGCGTGTAAGTATAGAAGTCCGCCTGTTCGACCACGCCTGAATACTGCCCGAGCGCTGCGCGCGCGTTCGCGACCGCGGCCGGTGCGAAGTCGATAGCGCGCACGGTGCGGCCGCGTTCGGCCAGCCAGCGCGCCTCCCACGCGTTGCCACAGCCCGGAATCAGCACGGCGGCGTCGGCGTGTGCGGCGGCGAAGGCCTCGAATTCGCGCTGCACGCCCGCCTGATCCCACGGCGTGAAGCCGCGCTCAAAGCGCTCGTCCCAGAACGAGGGCAATGCCGGGTCGCGGGTTTCGAACTCGGGTGCGTCGCCCGGTTGCGGTGGCACGTTTGGGTCGCTCATCGTCTCACTCCTTGTCTTGTCGGGCCGCGGGCCCGCTCAGCCAGGCACTGCAGTCATTCACCGCAGTCAGCCATCGCAGTTAGCCGCCGCAGTTAGCCGCCGCAGTCAGCCGCCGTAGGCAAACGCAAGCCACACGCGAGCCGCCACCATGCCCACGCCCACGGCAACGCCGAACACCAGCAAGCCCTGCAGCAGGCGGTTCGTGCGCCGCTGCTCGGCAAGCATCTGGCGGATCGTCTCGTCGTTGGCGAGGTGGCCCGGCTCCTGCCGGTGCAAGAGCGCCTGATGCACGAGGCGTGGCAACTGCGGCAGCGTCTTGCTCCACTGCGGCGCCTCGATCTTGAAGCGCTCGTACCAGCCGCGCAGGCCGATCTGCTCGGTCATCCAGCGTTCGAGATAGGGTTTCGCCGTTTTCCAGAGATCGAGCTCCGGATCGAGCGAGCGCCCGAGGCCCTCCACGTTGAGCATGGTCTTTTGCAGCAGCACGAGCTGCGGCTGGATTTCCACGTTGAAGCGGCGCGAGGTCTGGAACAGGCGCAGCAGCACCTGGCCTAGCGAGATGTCCTTGAGCGCCCGGTCGAAATACGGCTCGCACACGGCACGAATCGCGCTCTCCAGTTCTTCCACGCGCGTATGGGGCGGCACCCAGCCCGACTCGATGTGCAGCGTCGCCACGCGGTGATAGTCGCGCTTGAAGAAGGCGAGGAAGTTCTGCGCGAGGTAGTTCTTGTCGAAGTCCGAAAGCGCGCCGACGATCCCGAAATCGAGCGCGATATAGCGGCCGAAATGCGCCGGATCGAGGCTCACCTGGATGTTGCCGGGGTGCATATCGGCGTGAAAGAAGCCGTCGCGGAACACCTGCGTGAAGAAGATCTCGACACCCTCGCGCGCAAGCTTCGGAATATCGACGCCCGCCGCGCGCAGCTTGTCCACCTGGCTGATCGGCACGCCGACCATGCGCTCCATCACGAGCACGTTGGGCGTGCTGAACTCCCAGTACATCTCGGGCACGAGCAGCAGATCGAGCCCCGCGAAGTTACGGCGCAGCTGGCTGCCGTTGGCGGCCTCGCGCATGAGGTCGAGCTCGTCGTGCAGGTATTTGTCGAACTCCGCGACCACCTCGCGCGGTTTCAGACGCTTGCCGTCGGCCCACAGGCGCTCCGCCCATACGGCGATGTCGCGCAGGAGCGCGAGGTCGGAATCGATCACCGGCCGCATGTTCGGGCGCAGCACTTTCACCGCCACCGGCTTGCCCGCATGCTGACCCGATTTCACCTTGGCGAAGTGCACCTGCGCGATCGAAGCGCTCGCCACCGGCACGCGCTCGAATTCGTCAAATAGCGTGTCGACCGGCGCGCCCAGCGACTTTTCGATCAAACCGATCGCGACGTTCGAGTCGAACGGCGGCACCTGGTCCTGCAGCTTCGCGAGCTCGCTGGCGATGTCGGGTGGCAGCAGGTCGCGGCGCGTCGACAGCACCTGGCCGAACTTCACGAAGATCGGACCGAGGCTCTCCAGCGCGAGGCGCAGCCGCACGCCGGGCGGCTCGTCGAAGCGGCGGCCGATCGTGGTGATGCGCAGAAGCAGGCGCACACGCCGGTCGTTGATCCGGCTCAACATCATCTCATCGAGACCGAATCGGATGACAGTGAAAAAAATCTTGAGGAAACGCAGAAAACGCATGTCTAGAAGGCCTGTTGACTAGCGCGAGCCGCGCGGCGCAGAGGTCTGGCTCGCGCCCTTGGCCTGTGTTTTTTGTTCGATTCGCTCGATGCGCTTTTCCACGCGCGCAAGCGCATCGCGTGCGCGCGACAGCTCCTCGTTGAAGCCGTCGAGCTCGGCGCGCCGCACGAGCTGCGGATTTTCGTCGAGCAGATATTCCGTCACCGAGCCGAGCACGTTGCGCCCGGTGCGCAGCGCCTGCTCACTGGCAGCGCGAGCGAGCGACGCGACGCGCGAAGCCGGCGCGTCGCCGATCAGCTTCGCGAGGTCCTCTTCAGGCTCCCAGCGCAGATGCTCGGCGAGCTTGCCGATGATCTGGGCGAATTCGGCGTCGCCCTCGATCTTCACGTGCTTCATCACAGCCGGCTGGCCACCCTGGAGGAACGACGACAGCGCGGGCGCCGGCAGCGAGAGCGTGACGTCGACTTCGCCTGCATCGTAATCCTCGACGGCGCCCAGATAGCCGTCCGGCTGCACGAGCAGCGTGAGCATGACGGGCGGGCAAGAGAGCCGCGCCGTCTTGCCGGCATAGGGAGCGAGGCGATCGCGAGCCCACGTTTCGCGGGCGAGCAGGTGATTGACGGCAGCAGCAAAGGGCTTGGCGGCGAGAGTCATCGGCATGGAAAGAGAAAACCCGCCCGGGCACAAGCCCGAGCGGGTTCCTATTGTAGCGTTCGAGCCGCCGGATCGCGCCGCCGACCGACCCGGCGCGGCGGCTGGGCCTGGCCACACGCCTTGATAACAATCAGATCGCGCAGCGCCCCGGCTTAGACACAAGCCGGCTTTCCCGCTTCGGCGCCCGAGTGCCTCAGTGAGATTCGACCTGCTGGATGCCCGCGAGCAACCAGCCTTCGCCGGAAGTGCGCGACTTCGAGAGATTCCAGATTTCGACGAACGGCTCGGCCGGCTCGCCCATGCCTTCGCGAATCAGGCCGGAGAAACGCACGCTCGCGAGATGTTCGCTGGCGCGCTCCTCCACGCCGAGCAGATCTGCGTTGAGCTGCACGACGTCGGTCTGGTTCGGCTGCGCGCCGCGGCCCGCGAGGTCGACGCGGATCTCGGCGAACATTTCGGGCGTCGTGAACTCACGGATGTCGTCCATGTTGCCCGCGTCCCACGCAGCCTGCAGCCGCACGAAGTAGACCTTCGCGTTGCGCAGGAACGCCTCGGTGTCGAAGCCCGCGGGGATGGAACCAGCGGCGACCGGCTGCGTGTCGATATTCGGCGTGCTGAGCGGATTGGCTTCGGGCGCGAGGTACTTCCCCGCAGGCGGCGCGGTGTAGCTTGGCTCCTGCGGCTGGTAGCCACCCGCCTGGTTCAGGCTGCTCGACGTCGAGTAGCCGCCGCCCGTCGAGTAGGCCGGTTCCGCCACGCGACGGCGGTTCATGAACTTGCGGATCAGCCAGATGGCGACGAAAGCGATCAGCGCGATCACGATCATGTTGGCCATCATGCCGGCGAACGCCTCGCCAAGACCGAAGTGCGAGAGCAGCGCCGCGATGCCGAGGCCAGCGGCGAGGCCCGCGATCGGTCCGAGCCAGCGATTGCGTGCCGGTGCGGGTGCGGGCGTAGGTGCCGGCGTAGCGGGCTTGGCGCCTGCCTGCTGCGCGGGGTTCGTGGGACTCGGCTGGGACGGCGGCGGCGTAGTGCTGCGCTGCGAGGCCACCGAAGACTGCTTGCCGATGCTGCGGCCGCCACCCATACGGCGGGCCTCCGCATCAAACGACGCGAAGCTGCCGGCGACCATCGCGCCGACCAGGGCCAGCACACCAATTCGTCTGGCCCACGGTGATGAAAGCTTTATGGAAGCATTGATGCGGGGCTCAGACATGGCGGAAATTCCTTTAAAGACAGCGAGTTAAGAACACTAATACTTTGTGCCGACGTGTAAGGCTACCACGCCAGCTGACAAATTGTAATATTTGACGGCGTCGAGGCCGACTTGTTCCATCATCGTCTTCAATGTTTCCTGGTCCGGATGCATGCGGATCGACTCCGCGAGATAGCGATAGCTGTCCGCGTCCTGGGCAAAGCGGGCGCCGAGCCACGGCAGCACCTTGAACGAGTAGACGTCGTACGCCTTCTTGAGCGGCTCCCAGACCTTTGAGAATTCGAGCACGAGCAGCCGGCCGCCCGGCTTGAGCACGCGGCGCATCTCGCCGAGCGCGGCGTCCTTGTGCGTCATGTTGCGCAGCCCGAAAGCCACGGTCACCACGTCGAAGTAGTTGTCCGGAAACGGGATCTTCTCCGCGTCGCAAAGCAGCGCCGGTGTGATCACGCCGTGGTCGAGCAGCCGGTCGCGGCCCACGCGCAGCATCGACTCGTTGATGTCGGTGTGCCAGACCTCGCCGGTCGGGCCCGCCTTCTTCGCGAACGCCATCGAAAGGTCGCCGGTGCCGCCCGCGATGTCGAGCACCTTCGCGCCCGGTCGCACGTTCGCCTGGGCGATCGTGAACGCCTTCCACGCGCGGTGCAGCCCGCCCGACATCAGGTCGTTCATCAGGTCGTAGTTCGAGGCGACCGAGTGGAACACGCCGGCCACCTTCTTCGCCTTGTCCTGTTCGTCGACTGTCTGATAGCCGAAGTGGGTTTTGCTCATCGCGCTGGTCCTTTCGCGGGTCTCACCCGGAGCGGGTCCGGGTCGGGTCTGTTGGTGTGCGCCGCGACGGCGCCGCGGCGGGGCAGGATCGTAACAGGAAGCGTCAGTGGCAGTGGCCGTGCGCGGCACCCGCGCCACCGTGAGGCGCCTGCGCCGCCATCGGCGCGTCGCGATCGACGCCCGCCGCCTTCAGTCTGGCGAAATAATCGGCCCAGAGTTCGTCCTGGCGCGTGGCCAGCTCGTAGAGCTGGTCCCACGAGTAGATGCCCGTGTTGTGGCCATCCGAGAACGTGGGCTGCAGCGCATAGTTGCCGACGCCCTCGAGCGCCGTGATCGCAACCTCGCGCTTGCCGGTCTGCAGCGTTTCCTGGCCGGGGCCGTGCCCGCGCACCTCCGCCGAGGGCGAATACACGCGCATCAGCTCGAAGGGGATGCGATAGCTCTCACCGTTCGCATACTGGAGTTCGAGCACGCGCGAGAGCGCGTGCACCACGACGCCGGTCGGCACCGGCGTATCCGATTTCAGTCCACTCATGATCATCCCTGCTGTTCGCCGTCTGGCGTCACTTGCACGACGAGGCCCGCTGCCCGCTCATTGCAAGCTCAGGCCTGCGCCTGCTCCATTTCCTGGCGCACCGCATCGCGCAGCAGCGTGGCCTGCGCGCGGCGCTGGCCGAGCATCGCTTCGGACACCGTGCGCTGGCGCGGCGACCAGACCGACATGGGGAAATGCGCGTCGTTGGTGAAGCGCGGAATCACGTGCCAGTGCACGTGCGGCACCTGGTTGCCGAGGCTCGCGAGATTCACCTTCGATGGCTGCATCACACGGCGCAGCGCACGCTCGACCGCGTACACCGCCCGCATCAGATGCTCCCGGTCGGCTGCGCCGAGGTCCGAGAATTCCGCGACATGGGCATTCCAGATGACCCGGCAAAAGCCGGGATAGTCGGCCTCGGCAGTCGCGAGCACGACGCGCATGCGCTCGTCCTGCCACAGCACGTCGCCGCCTTCCTCATTGCAGAATACGCATGCCATCGTCGTCCCCGAACCCGTGTCACGGAAAATTGAGCGCTGCCATTAGACCAGCACGCGCTCGATTCCGCCATTGTTCGCCTTCTGAACGTAGTCCGCCATCCAGTTTTCGCCAAGCACGTGTCGGGCGATTTCCACCACGATGTAGTCGGCCTCGATGTTGGCGTCCTCGTTGTACCGCGACAGACCCTGGAGGCACGACGGGCAGCTCGTCAGAATCTTGACGTCCTGCGTCGTACCCTGGCCGCCCGCTTCCTGCTGCGTAGCCGGCTGCACCCCGTTCGCGCCATTGCCGGTGATCGGAATGCCGCGCAGCTTCGCCGCGCCCTTGCGGATTTCCTCTTCCTTGCGGAAACGCACCTGCGTGGAAATATCCGGGCGCGTCACGGCCAGCGTGCCCGACTCGCCGCAGCAGCGATCGTTCTTCTCGATCCGGTAGCCGTCCTTCTCGGCGCCCATGAGCTCGTTGACAAGCTTGACCGGGTCCATCGTCTTGATCGGCGTGTGGCACGGGTCGTGGTACATGTAGCGCGTGCCCGTCACGCCATCGAGCTTGATGCCCTTCTCCAGCAGGAACTCGTGGATGTCGATGATGCGGCATCCCGGGAAAATCTTCTCGAATTCATAACCGGCGAGCTGGTCGTAGCACGTCCCGCACGACACTACCACCGTCTTGATGTCGAGGTAGTTGAGCGTGTTCGCCATGCGGTGGAACAGCACGCGGTTGTCGGTGACGATCTGCTCGGCCTTGTCGTACTGGCCCGAGCCGCGCTGCGGGTAGCCGCAGCACAGGTAGCCTGGCGGCAGCACCGTCTGCACGCCCGCTTCCCAGAGCATCGCCTGGGTGGCGAGGCCCACCTGCGAGAACAGGCGCTCCGAGCCGCAGCCGGGGAAGTAGAACACCGCTTCCGAATCGACGTTCGTCGACTTCGGGTTGCGGATGATCGGCACGATCTTGTTGTCCTCGATATCGAGCAGCGCGCGCGCCGTCTTCTTCGGCAGGTTGCCCGGCATCTTCTTGTTGACGAAGTGGATCACCTGCTCGACCACGGGCGGTTTGCCGGTGGTTGCGGGCGGAAGCGCCGTCTGCTTCTTCACGACCTTCTTGAGCAGGTCGTGGCCGAGGCGCTGCGCCTTGTAGCCCACGCCCATCATCGCGGTGCGCGCGAGATTGATGGTCTGCGGGTTGGTGGCGTTCAGGAAGAACATGCCCGCCGCATTGCCCGCGTTGAACTTCTTCTTGCCCATCTTGCGCAGCAGGTTGCGCATGTTCATCGTCACGTCGCCAAAGTCGATCTTGACCGGGCACGGCGTCACGCACTTGTGGCAGACCGTGCAGTGGTCGGCCACGTCGTTGAACTCGTCCCAGTGCTTGATCGACACGCCGCGGCGCGTCTGCTCTTCGTACAGGAAGGCCTCGACCAGCAGCGAGGTCGCGAGAATCTTGTTGCGCGGGCTGTAGAGCAGGTTCGCGCGCGGCACGTGGGTCGCGCACACGGGCTTGCACTTGCCGCAGCGCAGGCAGTCTTTCACCGACTCGGCGATCGCGCCAATATCGGACTGCTGCATGATCAGCGACTCGTAGCCCATCAGGCCGAACGACGGCGTATAGGCGTTGCGCAGGTCCGCGCCTTCGAGCAGCTTGCCCTTGTTGAAGCGCCCTTCCGGGTCGACGCGCTGTTTGTAGGCGCGGAACTCGGCGATCTCCTCTTCGGTGAGGAATTCGAGCTTCGTGATGCCGATGCCGTGCTCGCCCGAAATCACGCCGTCGAGCGAGCGCGCGAGCTTCATGATGCGCGCGACCGCGTGGTGCGCGTCCTGCAGCATCTCGTAGTTGTCCGAGTTGACCGGAATGTTGGTGTGCACGTTGCCGTCGCCGGCGTGCATGTGCAGCGCCACGAACACGCGGCCGCGCAGCACCTTCTTGTGGATGGCCTGAGCTTCGTCGAGGATCGGCTCAAACGCCCCGCCGTTGAAGATCTGGCGCAGCTCCGCGCGGATCTCCTGCTTCCACGAGATGCGCACCGTGCGGTCCTGGCTCACGTGAAAGACGGTGGCGTCGGGCTGCACGTCGACGCGGTCGGCGAACTTCTCCGCGAGCGCCTCGTAGCCGAGCTGCACGAGGTAGTGCTGCGCCTCGCGCAGCGGCATGTCGAGCTTCTCGCCCACGAAGGTCCAGCGCTCACGCACACGCTTGAGCAGGTCGAGCGCCTGCTGCACGCGGTCTTCGAGCAGTTCCGCCGAGGGGATTTCGTTGGCGTCGTCGGTCTTGCCGAGCGGCAGCTTGCCTTCCTTGAAGAACGCTTCGAGTGCGTCGACGAGCTGCAGCTTGTTCTTGATCGACAGCTCGATATTGATGCGCTCGATGCCGTCCGTGTACTCGCCCATGCGGTTGAGCGGGATCACGACGTCTTCGTTGATCTTGAACGCGTTAGTGTGCTTCGCGATCGCGGCCGTGCGGCTGCGGTCGAGCCAGAAGCGCTTGCGCGCCTCGGCGGACACCGCGACGAAGCCCTCGCCGCTCTTGCCGTTGGCCATGCGGACGACTTCCGAGGTGGCGGCGGCCACGGCATCGGCGTCGTCGCCGACGATGTCGCCAATCAGCACCATCTTCGGGAACGCATTGCGCTTGCTCTTGGTCGCGTAGCCCACGGCGCGCAGATAGCGCTCGTCGAGGTGCTCGAGGCCGGCGAGAATCGCGCCGCCCTCTTTCGAAGTCTCGAACAGGTAGTCCTTGATTTCGACGATGCTCGGAATCGCCTCGCGCGCCTGGCCGAAGAACTCGAGGCACACCGTGCGCGTATGCGCGGGCATCTTGTGCAGCACCCAGCGCGCCGACGTGATGAGCCCGTCGCAGCCTTCCTTCTGCACGCCGGGCAGGCCGGCGAGGAATTTGTCGGTGACGTCCTTGCCGAGGCCTTCCTTGCGAAAACGCTTGCCCTCGATGTCGAGCGACTCGGTGCGCAGCAGCTTTTCGCCCGGCGCGTATTCGCCGTCGAACCAATTCAGCTCGAAGCGCGCGACCGCGATGTCGTGAATCTTGCCCATGTTGTGGTCGAGACGCGTGACTTCGAGCCAGTTGCCTTGCGGATCGACCATGCGCCACCAGGCGAGATTGTCGAGCGCCGTGCCCCACAGCACGGCCTTCTTGCCGCCCGCGTTCATCGCGACGTTGCCGCCGATGCACGACGCGTCGAGCGAAGTCGGGTCGACGGCGAACACGAAGCCCGCGGCGTCCGCGGCTTCGGTCACGCGGCGTGTGACCACGCCCGCGCCCGAAAAGATCGTTGCCACCTTGCGGTTCACGCCCGGCAGGTCGGTCATCTCGACCGGTCCGAGCTCCTCGAGCTTTTCGGTGTTGATGACGGCCGAGAACGGCGTGAGCGGCACGGCGCCGCCCGTGTAGCCCGTGCCGCCTCCGCGCGGAATCACGGTGAGGCCGAGTTCGAAGCAGGCCTTGATGAGGCCCGCGATCTCGGCTTCGGTGTCGGGCGTGAGGACGACGAATGGATATTCCACGCGCCAGTCGGTCGCGTCGGTCACGTGCGCGACGCGCGCCATGCCGTCGAAGCGGATGTTGTCCTTCGCCGTGCGCTTGCCAAGCACCCTCGTCGCGCGGCGGCGCAGGTCGGCCATCTTCTCGAACTCGCCCGC
>NZ_DATJWR010000385.1:0-2592 GCF_035501035.1 Paraburkholderia sp. | reverse complement strand
GCTTTCACGTTCCAGCATCAGCAGATCTGGGTACGCAGCGGCACGCTGGTTTTCGAAGAAGGCGAACAGGTTCACACGCTCGCAGCCGGCGACTGTCTGCAACTGGGGCCGCCCGCGCCCTGCACGTTCTTCAACCCGGGCGACACGCCGTGTGTCTACGTGGTGGCGCTCGTGCGCCGCTGAGCCGCGCGTAATACGTCCTTTTCGGCTTACTCGCGCCTCGCGCATAGCAAACTCACCCCTTGCGAACGCGAGCAGGCAACGCTCGCGGGTCGTTAAATCGACAATCTCACAGGGGCTTTGCGCGCGCCCGAACGCCACGCTCAATGCGAGTCGCCGAATGTGAGCCTTTGCTTATATTCCGAAGTGTTCGGGCTGCGTGATGTTCGCAATGAATACTCGCGTGGACGCCGCACCGGAATATCGCAGCATGTTCGACAACTTCAGTATGGCAATGCGCAACGCTTCGCCGCACTGCGGCGACAACCTTGAGATCCATTTCGCTTACCTGAATTCATCGGCAGGACCACATTTCACCTGCATGTGCCCAAAAAAACATACCATGGCATTTAATCTCCGGGCCGTTACGCGGTGAACCATGCTGGCCCGGCTGCATGCCTTCCCCGCCGGGACACACGCGTAACCTGGGCGAACAACCAGAAGGGGGCAACGATGAGTACAGCTGAAGGAGCGGCTTCAGGAGCGAACACGCCGCCGTGGCATGCCATGCCGGCCGACGAGATCGAGCGCCAGCTCAACGTCGATCCGTCGCAGGGCCTCGAGCCGACGGACGCCGCCAAACGCCTCGGCACCCACGGCCCGAACCTCCTGCCCCAGGGCAAGAAAAGCGGGCCATTGGTACGCTTCCTTGCCCAGTTCAACAACGTCCTCATCTACGTGCTGCTTACGGCCGGTTTCATCAAGTTGATGCTGAGCCTGTGGCTCGACGCCTCCATCATCTTCGCGGTCGTGGTCCTCAATTCGCTGTTGGGTTTCCTGCAAGAAGGCCGCGCCGAAAAGGCGCTCGACTCGATTCGCAACATGCTCTCCGCCGAGGCGCGAGTGCTGCGGGCCGGGGAAGTTCGCCTCGTGCCCGCCGAGGAGGTCGTGCCAGGCGACATCGTGCTGCTCGAATCGGGCGACAGGATCCCGGCGGACATCCGCCTCGTCGAGGCCCGAAACCTGCGTACCGAGGAGGCGGCGCTCACGGGCGAATCGGTCCCTGCGGAAAAAGGCACGGCGATCATGCACGAGAAGGCCACGGTGGGCGACCGTGAAAACATGGCGTTCTCCGGCACGATGGTCCTCTCCGGACGGGCAACCGGCATCGTCGTGGCGACGGGAAGCCAAACCGAACTCGGCCGCATCAACCAGATGCTCGCCGAGGTCAGCGCGCTCGAAACACCGCTCCTGCGCCAGATAAAAAAGTTTGGATACGTCATCACGATAGCCATCGTGATCCTCAGCGTGCTGCTGTTCGCATGGGGCCACTGGCTCGGGCACATGACGTTCATCCAGCTGTTCCAGGCCGTCGTCGGCATTGCGGTTTCGGTCGTTCCGGAAGGCCTGCCCGCGCTGATAACCATCACGCTCGCCATCGGCGTCCAGCGCATGGCCAAGCGCAACGCGATCATCCGCCGCCTGCCGGCCGTCGAGACGCTGGGCTCCGTCTCCCGCATCTGCTCGGACAAGACAGGCACGCTCACGCTCATGGAGATGATGGTGACCTCGGTCGTGACGGCGGAAGCGCCCTACGAGGTAA
The DNA here is from genome assembly GCF_035501035.1 of Paraburkholderia sp. GTDB lineage: Bacteria > Pseudomonadota > Gammaproteobacteria > Burkholderiales > Burkholderiaceae > Paraburkholderia. The sequence continues at coordinate 830 of NZ_DATJWR010000385.1, read as the reverse complement.
CCGGCGACGGCTACGCACCCGAAGGCGAGGTCAAGGCGGGCGGCAAGCCGCTCGGCACGGCGCCCGAAGTGCTCGCGCTGATGGGCCGCGTGTCCATACTGTGCAACGACGCTGGGCTCTTCGAGGAAGAAGGGAAATGGAAAGTCGAGGGCGACCCGACCGAAGGCGCGCTCTACCCGTTCGCGGGCAAGCTCGGCATGAACAGGGCCGCCGAGGCGGCGGCGGCCCCGCGCATCGACGCCATCCCGTTCGAGTCCGAGCACAAGTTCATGGCGACGGTGAACCGTTCGGAGCAAGGCGAAATGCTGCTGGTCAAGGGCGCGCCGGAGGTGATCGTCGACCATTGCGACCGGCAGCAGACGGCGAGTGGTCCGGAACCGATCGATCGCGCGCGCTTCGCAAGCGAGGGCGAGCGGCTCGCCGCGCAAGGCGAGCGCGTGCTGGCGCTCGCGTGGCTGCCGAACCCCGGCCTCCAGGTGGGCAACCTCGGGCCGCAGGACCTGCCGAAGACACTCGTGCTGCTCGGCCTCGTAGGCCTCATGGACCCGCCGCGCAAGGAGGCGATTGACGCGGTGCGGGAATGCCACGAGGGTGGCATCCGCGTGACGATGATCACCGGCGACCACAAGATCACGGCCGCCGCGATCGCGGGCATGCTCGGCATCGGCGACGGCAAGACGGCGGTGGCCGGCACCGAGATCGAGGCGATGAACGACGCGGAGCTGCAGGAATGCGTTCGCAGCGTGGATGTGTTCGCGCGCGCGAGCCCTGAGCACAAGCTGCGCCTCGTGAAGGCGATCCAGGCCAACCGGCAGGTCGTCGCGATGACG
>NZ_DATJWR010000384.1:0-2450 GCF_035501035.1 Paraburkholderia sp. | reverse complement strand
TACAACATCACGAAGGCGCAATTCGAGACGGGCACCGGTACCGAGCTCGATCTGCGCCAGGCGCAGACCGTGGTCGAGAACGCGCAGTCCAACCTGCAGGCGCAGATGCGCGCCCGCGCGCAGGCCGAGAACGCGCTCGTGCTGCTGATTGGCGAGCCGCTGCCGGCCGATCTGCCGCAAGGCCTGCCGCTCGACAGCCAGAACCTGCTCGCCGACATTCCGGAGGGGCTGCCTTCGGACCTGCTCACGCGGCGTCCGGACATCATGGAAGCGGAGCAGACGCTGCTCGCGGCGAACGCCAACATCGGCGCGGCGCGTGCGGCGTTCTTCCCGAAGATCTCGCTCACGGCGGCCCTCGGCACCGAAAGCCTCTCGCTCGGCGGTCTGTTCAAGGCGGGCACGGCAGCATGGAGCTTCGTGCCGCAGGCGACGCTGCCGATCTTCGAAGGCGGCACGAACATCGCGAACCTGGACCTCGCGAATGTCCAGAAGCGCATCGAGATCGCCAACTACGAGAAGGCGATCCAGTCGGCGTTCCGCGAAGTGGCCGACGGCCTCGCCGCGCGCGGCACCTACGATCTGCAGATCGCGGCGCTCGAGCGCAGCACCTTCGCCAACCAGCGCTCGCTCGATCTTTCGGAGCTGCGCTACCGGAACGGCGTGGACAGCTATCTGCCGGTGCTCGCCGCGCAGACGACGCTGTACACGGCGCAGACGTCGCTCGTCACGGCGCGGCTCGCGCGCTGGACCAACCTCGTCGACCTGTATCGCGCGCTTGGCGGCGGCTGGATCGAGCATGCGGGCGAAACGCCGCGTCCGGCCGACGCGCCCGTCGATTACGGCGCGGCCAGCGCGCCCGTGGCGGCTTCGGCCGCGACGGCGGGGTGATGGAGCACGGCGAGCAGGCACGGCGCCTCGTCTGAAAGTGAAAACGCCACGGGAGACCGTGGCGTTTTTTTATTCACGCGGCGCGCAAGCAAAAAAAAGCGCCACGGTTTCCCATGGCGCCAAACCAGCAAAAGACCCCGCTCGCGTGAGACACCTGCGAGTGGGGAACCTCTCGCGTCAACTCAGTGCGATTCGCTCAATGCGCCGCCGAACGCGGCATTTCGTGGCCCGTTTCGGGAGTTTGCTGCGCGTCCTGGCCGTGACGGCCTTCGAGATCGTGCCCGGCGCGGCGAATGGCGCGCTCGGCGGCCTTCTCGCTCTTCGCGCCGTTGAAGATCAGGTTCAGTACCACCGCCGAAACCGAAGCGAGCAGGATGCCGCTGTGCAGCAGCGGCGAGAGCGCCGGCGGCAGCTTCGCGAAGAAGTGCGGCGACACCACCGGCACGAGGCCGAGGCCCACGCTCACGGCAACGATGAAAAGGTTGTGCTGGTTGCGCACGAAGTCCACGCGCGAGAGCACCTTGATGCCGTTCGCGGCCACCATGCCGAACATCACGATGCCCGCGCCGCCCAGCACGAAGGGTGGCACCGAGGCGACCGCCTGCGCCATCTTCGGAAAGAGGCCGAGCAGCACGAGGATCACGCCGCCCATGGCGCACACGTAGCGGCTTTTCACGCCCGTCACGCCAATGAGGCCCACGTTCTGCGAAAACGACGTATGCGGAAACGAATTGAAGATGCCGCCGATCAGCGTGCCGAGACCGTCCACGCGCAGGCCGCGCACGAGCGTCGCCTGGTCGACGGGGCGCTCGACCATGTCGCCCACGGCGAGGAACATGCCCGTCGATTCGATGAAGGTCACGAACATGACGATGACCATCGTCGCGATCGGCAGGATATGGAATTTCGGCATGCCGAAATGGAACGGCATCACGATGCCGACCCACGGCGCGCTTGCCATGCCGCTCAGGTTCACGCGGCCGAGCGCGAGCGCGATCGAGAAGCCCGCGACGATGCCGAGCAGCACCGAGATATTGGCGATGAAGCCGCGCCCGAACTTGTTGATGAGCAGGATCAGCATCAGTACCATGAGCGAGAGGCCGAGATAGACGGGATTGCCGTAGTCGGGGTTGCCCACGCCGCCCGCGGCCCAGTTGATGCCCACTTCCATGAGCGAGAGGCCGATCACCGCGATCACGGTGCCCACCACGACGGGCGGGAAGAAGCGCAGCAGCTTGCCGATCATCGGCGCGATCAGGATGCCGATCGCGCCCGCGGCGATGGTCGAGCCGAAGATATCGAGAATGCCGAGCGAGGGATTCGTGCCGATGGCGATCATCGGCCCGACGGAGGCGAACGTGCAGCCCATGATGACGGGCAGGCGGATGCCGAAGATCCACAGGCCGAGCGTCTGGATCAGTGTGGCGATGCCGCAGGCGAACAGGTCGGCGCTGATGAGGAAGGCGATCTGGTCCTTCGGCAGCCCGATCGCGCCGCCGATGATGAGCGGCACGGCAACCGCGCCTGCATACATCACGAGCACGTGCTGGATGCCGAGCGTG
>NZ_DATJWR010000383.1:0-12682 GCF_035501035.1 Paraburkholderia sp. | reverse complement strand
TTATGGGGAAGAACGGTTTGCTTTTCAGATTGCAAAGGCGCTTGTTGCTCGCCGGGCAGAGTCCGACCGTCTCGGGCCTCTCGACAGCACGGGCGAGCTTGCCCAAATCGTGGCTAACGTCGTCAAAACCCGTGAGAAGGGTAAGGACCCGGCAACCCGCACCTTTCAGGCTATACGGATTCACGTCAATCAAGAGCTTGCGGAGCTGCAGGTCGTTCTAGAGGCAGCACTGTCGGTGCTGGAACAGGGGGGGCGGCTGGTGGTCATCAGCTTTCATTCGCTCGAAGACCGGATCGTGAAGCGATTCATGCAGGCGCACGCGAGCGCGCCGGCGATCGATCGCCGCCTGCCGATTCGCGCCGTCGACCTGCCGAGCCCGCCGCTCAAGCTGCTTGGCCGCGTGTTTGCGAGCGACGAGGAAGTCGCCGCGAACCCGCGCGCCCGCTCGGCCGTGATGCGCATCGCGGAGCGCGTCACGCCATGAATCGCCTGAACATCTTCCTGCTGATCATCGTGATGGGGTGTGCGCTCTCGGTCGTGAACGCCACCAATCAGCAGCGCCAGATCTTCATCCAGTTGCAGCGCGCGCAGTCGGAGGAGCACCAGCTCCAGCAGGACTACGCACAGCTCCAATATCAGCAGAGCGCGCTGTCGAGGACGTCGCGCATCGAACAGATCGCCACCGATTCGCTCAAGATGCAGCCCGTCACGACCGGACGCACGCAATATCTGACGCTCGCACCGGGTGCCGCGACCGCGGTCGACGCGCCCGTGCCGACCTCGGCTCCGCCGCAGGGCGCCGCCCCCACGCCTGCCCGCCGCGGAGGCACGCGATGAAAAAGGACAATCGCCGCAAGAGCGTCGCCTTTACCGCGAACCCCATTCTCTCCGTGCGCCTGCCGATGTGGCGCTCGAAGCTCGTCGTGTTCCTGCTTTTCATGGCGTTCGTCGCGCTTGCCGCGCGCGCGTTCTGGATTCAGGGGCCCGGCAACGCGTTCTATCAGAAGCAGGGCGAAAGCCGCTACCAGCGCACCGTCGAGCTGCCGGCCACGCGCGGCAAGATTCTCGACCGCAACGGGCTCGTGCTCGCCACGAGCCTGCCCGTGCGCGCGATCTGGGCGATTCCGGAAGCCGTGCCCGACGATCTCGGCGCCGACAAGCTGAACCAGCTCGGCCAGTTGCTCGACATGAGCACGAAGGAGCTGCGCACGAAGCTCTCCCAAGACAAGACGTTCGTATACGTGAAGCGCCAGGTGCCGCTCGACGTCGCGCAGCAGGTGGCCGCGCTCGACATTCCGGGCATTTACCAGCGCAACGAATACAAGCGCTTTTATCCCGAGGGTGAGGTCACCGCGCACCTGATCGGCTTCACCAACGTCGAGGACGAAGGCCAGGAAGGCGTCGAACTGTCCGACCAGAAGGTGCTCGCGGGCGTGCCGGGCATTCGCCACGTGATCAAGGACCGCATGGGCCACATCGTCGAAGACGTCGACGAAACGGTGGTGCCGCACGATGGCAAGGACGTCGAACTGTCGATCGACAGCAAGATCCAGTACATCGCCTATTCGAACCTGAAAGCGGCCGTCGAAAAGTTCAAGGCGAAGGCCGGCGCGGCGATGGTGGTGGACGTGCGCACGGGCGAGGTGCTCGCGCTCGTCAACTATCCGACCTACAACCCGAACGACCGCACCCACCTCACGGGCGAGCAGTTGCGCAACCGCATTCTCACCGACGTGTTCGAGCCGGGCTCGATCATGAAGCCGTTTACGATCTCGCTCGCGCTCGATCTGCATCGCGTCTCGCCGAGTACACTGGTGGATACGGGCCCGGGCCACTTCACGCTCGACGGCGCCACGATCACCGACGACGCGGCGTTCGGCGTCCTCACGGTGGGCGGCGTGATCCAGAAGTCGAGCAACATCGGCGCGACGAAGATCGCGATGACGCTCAGGCCCGAAGAAATGTGGGACATGTACACCAGCATCGGTCTCGGACAGGCGCCGAAGGTCGGGTTCCCCGGCGCGGCGGCAGGCCGTCTGCGTCCGTGGAAAAGCTGGCGCCGCATCGAGCAGGCGACGATGTCCTACGGCTACGGCCTCTCCGTCTCGCTGTTCCAGCTCGCGCGCGCGTACACCGCCATCGCGCACGACGGCCAGATCCTGCCGGTCACGATCTTCCGCCACCCAGGCGACACACAACCGGTGCAGGGCACCCAGGTTTTCGCGCCGACCACGGCGCGTGAAGTACGCACGATGCTGGAGAGCGTGGTGTCGAAGGACGGCACTTCGCCGGATGCGGCCGTACCCGGCTACCGCGTGGGCGGCAAGTCCGGCACGGCCTACAAGCACGGTCCGCACGGCTACGATCGCTCGAAGTACCGCGCTTCGTTCGTCGGCATGGCGCCGATGCCGAATCCGCGCATCGTCGTCGCCGTATCGGTCGACGAACCGACGGCCGGCAGCCACTTCGGTGGCGCGGTGTCGGGTCCGGTGTTCTCGGGCATCGTCGGCGACACGCTGCGCACGCTCAACGTGCCGCCCGACATGCCGGTGAAGCAGCTTGTCGTCGAAGACAACAGCGCTTCGGCGCCTGCCGCGGCAAGCGCTCCGGCTGCGCCCGTGAAGCGCGTAGCGAATACGCCGGCAGTGAAGACCGCCGTCGCCGCGCATCACATGACCGTCGCGGACAACGCGAAGAACCGACCCGGAGTCGTCCGATGAGCGCCACGCGCAACCAGCATCCCGCGCACCGGCGGATCGCGGACGCGCTCGCATGGCTGCGCGCGCGCGTCGCGCCCGAAGCCGCCCTGCACGCCGACACGCGCTCGCTCAAGCCGGGCGACGTGTTTCTTGCCTATGCCGTCGAAGGCGCGGACAACCGCCCACACATCGCCAACGCGATCGAGCGAGGCGCCGCCGCGGTTCTCTATCAGCCGGAAGGTTATGCCGGCCAGCTCGACGCGGCGATTTCGCTCGCCGTGCCGCAGCTCGACGTACTTGCGGGCGAGATCGCGAGCAGCTGGTACGGTGACCCGAGCGACACGATGCTCGTGGTCGGCGTGACGGGCACGAACGGCAAGACGTCCTGCAGCCAGTGGGTCGCAGCGGCGCTCTCCGGCGTGGGTCAGAAGTGCGCGATCGTCGGCACGCTCGGCACCGGTTTTCCGGGCCAGCTCGTGCATACGGGTTTCACCACGCCCGATGCGCCGCAACTGCAACGCAGCCTCGCGCAACTGCGCCACGAAGGCGCGCAGGCGATCGCGATGGAAGTGTCCTCGCACGCGCTGCATCAGGGGCGCGTGAACGGCACGTCGTTCGACATCGCCATCTTCACGAATCTCACGCAGGACCATCTCGACTATCACCGCACATTCGAGGCCTACGAGGCGGCGAAAGCGCGCCTCTTCGCCTGGCCGGGACTGCGCGCGGCGGTGATCAATGCCGACGACGCAGCGGGCCGCCGCCTGATCGCCGCCACGCGCGGCAAGGCGCGCACGATTGCGTACGGCGTCGAGACGCCCGCCGCCGACGCGCCAGCGGCCGACGCCTGGCTGCGCGCGAACGACGTTCGCGCGACGGCCACGGGCACGGCTTTCCATCTGGAAACGTCGGACTGGGGCGAGGCGCACGTCGAGGTGCAAACGCTCGGCCTTTTCAACGTGAGCAATCTGCTAGGCGTGCTCGGGGCGCTCGTCGCGGCGAACGTGCCGCTCGTCGCGGCGCTCAACGAGCTCGCAAAGCTGCAGCCGGTGAACGGTCGCATGGAGCGTCTTGGCGGCCGCGCCGATCACGACGAGCCGCTCGTCGTGATCGACTATGCGCATACGCCGGACGCGCTCGAAAAGACGCTCGAAGCGCTGCGCCCGATCGCAGCGGCTCGTGGTGGCCAGCTCGTCTGCATGTTCGGCTGCGGCGGCGATCGCGACGCGACCAAGCGCCCGCTGATGGGCGCGATCGCGGAGCGGCTCGCCGACGAGGTCGTCGTGACGAGCGACAACCCGCGCAGCGAATCGCCCGCCGCGATCATCGAGCAGATCGCGCAAGGCATGCGTGACGCCGCGAAGGCGCGCCGAATAGAGGACCGCGCGAGCGCGATCCTGCAGGCGGTGCGCGGCGCGGCGCGCGAAGACGTCGTCGTCCTCGCCGGCAAGGGCCACGAGGCGACCCAGGAAATCATGGGCAAGAAACGCGCTTTTTCTGATCAGGATCATGCGCGGCTTGCTCTCGCAGCCCGTGCCACGCACGGGCGCGGAGGCGGTGAATGACAATGCTTTCCCTGCGCGAAGCAGCGACGCTGATTCCGGGCGCAAGCGTACTCGGCGACGAGAACGCGACGTTCGAGCGCATTTCGACCGATAGCCGCACGGCGGGCCCCGGCGATCTCTTCGTCGCGCTCAAGGGCGACCGTTTCGACGCGCATGACTTTCTCGGCGAGGTCGCGAACCGTCACGTGAGCGCGGCCCTCGTTTCGCGCAGTCCAGGCGACTGGCGCGTGCCGGCGCTGCGCGTGGACGACACGCGCAGCGCGCTCGGCGCGCTCGCGCTCGGCTGGCGCCGCCGTTTCACGTTGCCGCTCGTCGCCGTGACGGGCAGTAACGGCAAGACGACGGTGAAGGAAATGATCGCGTCGATCTTCGCGGCGGCGGTTGGCGAAATTGCACGGCTCGCGACGACGGGCAACCTCAATAACGACATCGGCCTGCCGTTAACGTTGCTGCGCCTGAGCGACGCTCATCGGCTGGCGGTGGTCGAACTCGGCATGAATCACCCGGGCGAGACCGATCTGCTCGCGAAGATCGCCGAGCCTACGGTCGCGGTGGTGAACAACGCGCAGCGCGAGCATCAGGAGTTCATGGCGACGGTGGAAGCCGTCGCGCTCGAGCACGCGAGCGTGATCCATGCGCTCAAGCCGACGGGCGTCGCGGTGTTCCCCGCCGACGATGCCTACGCCGGCATCTGGCGCGTGGCGGCGACCGGCTCGCGCATCCTCGACTTCGCGCTGCATACCGAAACGCGCGCGGTCGAGGCGGCGGTCAGCGGCAAGCTCGTTGTCGGAACGGGCGGCAACCGTCTCGCGATCGCGACGCCCCAAGGGCATCTCGAAGTCGAGTTGCAGGCGCTTGGCGCGCACAACGCGCACAACGCGCTCGCGGCCACGGCGGCGGCGCTCGCGGCGGGCGTGTCGCTCGAAGCGATCGGCCGCGGGCTGGAGGCGTTCGAGCCGGTGAAGGGCCGCCTGCAGGTCAAGCGCGCGGCGCTCGGTGACCTGGCGGGCGCGACCGTCATCGACGACACGTACAACGCGAATCCCGATTCGGTGCGCGCGGCGATCGACGTGCTCGCTTCGCACGTGTCGCCGCGTGTGCTCGTGCTGGGCGACATGGGCGAAGTCGGCGACGAAGGTCCCGCGTTTCACCGCGAGGTGGGCGCCTACGCGAAGGAGCGCGGCATCGACGCGCTCTACACGCTAGGCCACGCCGCGCGTGACAGCGCGGCGGCCTTCGGCACGCAGGCGCTGCACGCCGCGGACGTGGCCGAGCTCGTGCGCGCGCTTGCCGGTGCCGGTTTCGGTGCAGGCGCAACGATTCTCGTGAAAGGCTCGCGCTTCATGCAGATGGAGCGCGTGGTGGCCGCCTTGATGAGCCCGAAAGCGAATCCGCAAACCCCTGCGCCGGACGCTGCGTCCGGTGCGAACTGAAATACTAAGGAATACAAGGCATGCTACTGGCGCTGGCGCAATGGCTGCAGAATGACGCAAGCTTCTTGCGCGTGTTCAGTTATCTGACGTTTCGTGCGGTGATGGCCACCATCACCGCGATGGCGATCGGGCTCTTCTGCGGCCCGTGGGTCATTCGCAAGCTCACCGCGATGAAGGTGGGCCAGGCCGTGCGCACGGACGGCCCGCAAACTCACCTCGTGAAGTCGGGCACGCCCACCATGGGCGGCGTGCTGATCCTCATGGGCATCGCGATTTCCACGCTGCTGTGGGGCGATCTCACGAACCGCTTCATCTGGATCGTGATGCTCGTGACATTCGGCTATGGCCTGATCGGCTGGGTCGACGATTTTCGCAAGGTGGTCTATAAGGACCCGCGCGGCATGTCCTCGCGCGAGAAATACTTCTGGCAGTCGGTGATCGGTCTCTTCGCGGCCGTGTATCTCGCGTTCAGCGTGTCCGAGGCGAGCAACGTGCGCGTGTTCGACCTCTTCATGGCGTGGGTGAGGAGCGGCCTTTCGATGGGCCTGCCCGCGCGCGCCGACCTGCTGCTGCCGTTCCTCAAGTCGATCAGCTATCCGCTTGGCGTGTGGGGCTTCATCGCGCTCACGTACTTCGTGATCGTCGGCGCGAGCAACGCCGTCAATCTCACCGATGGTCTCGACGGCCTCGTCATCATGCCCGTCGTGCTCGTGGGCGCGTCGCTCGGTGTGTTCGCCTATGTGATGGGCAGCTCGGTCTACTCGAAGTATCTGCTCTTTCCGCACATTCCCGGCGCGGGCGAACTGCTGATCTTCTGCTCGGCCATGGGCGGGGCAGGGCTCGCGTTCCTCTGGTTCAACACGCACCCGGCGCAGGTTTTCATGGGCGACGTGGGCGCGCTCGCGCTTGGCGGCGCGCTCGGCACCATCGCCGTGATCGTGCGCCAGGAGATCGTGCTCTTCATCATGGGCGGCATCTTCGTCGCGGAGACGTTCTCCGTGATGCTCCAGGTCACATGGTTCAAGTACACGAAAAAGCGCTATGGCGAAGGGCGGCGCATCTTCAAGATGGCGCCGCTGCATCACCATTTCGAGCTTTCCGGCTGGAAAGAGACGCAGGTTGTCGTGCGTTTCTGGATCATCACGCTGATGCTGTGTCTGTTCGGTCTCTCGACCCTCAAGCTGCGTTGAGTTTTTAAGCCCGGTTTTCAAGCGCATTTTCAAGGTAAGAAAGGGAAGCAAGCGATGTTTGGCGAGAAGTTTCGGGATCGGCAAAAGCCGATGGTGCTCGTGCTGGGACTCGGGGAATCGGGTCTCGCGATGGCGCGTTGGTGCGCGCGGCATGGTTGCCGCCTGCGCGTAGCCGACACGCGCGAAGTGCCGCCCGGGTTGGCCAACCTCGTTCCCGAACTCGCCGCGCGCGGCATGGAAGCCGATTTCGTGGGCGGTCCGTTCTCGACCGCGCTGCTAGACGGCGTGGAACTCGTCGCGATCAGCCCGGGCCTCTCGCCGTTCGCCGAAGATCTCGTGCCGCTGATCGCAGCGGCGCGCGAGCGCGGCGTCGAAGTGTGGGGCGAGCTGGAACTCTTCGCGCAGGCGCTGCGCCACCTCGGCGAGAGCGGCTACGCGCCGAAGGTGCTCGCCATCACCGGCACGAACGGCAAGACCACCACCACCAGCCTCACGGGCATGCTCTGCGAGCGCGCGGGCAAGCGCGTGGCCGTGGCCGGCAATATCAGCCCGGCCATGCTCGACAAGCTCGCCGAGGCTATCGACAACACGGCGTTGCCCGACATCTGGGTGCTCGAACTGTCGAGCTTCCAGCTGGAGACTGCGCACACGTTTGCGCCCGATGCCGCGGCGGTCCTCAACATCACGCAGGACCATCTCGACTGGCACGGCGGCCTCGACGCCTATGCGGCCGCGAAGGGCCGCATCTTCGGACCGCACACGACGCGCGTGCTCAACCGCGACGACGCGCGCGTGATGTCGCTCGCGAGCGTGAAGGCGAGCGGCGACGCGAAGATCGTGACGTTCGGCCTTAACGAGCCTCAAAAAGACGGCGACTTTGGCCTCTTGCGCGAGAACGGCATGCAATGGCTCGTGCAGGCGCACGACCGCGACGCGATCGACGAGCCGCTCTCGCCGCGCCGTCGCAAGCAGCAGGAAGCCGCACCGGTGAATCTCGCGATGAAGCGCCTCATGCCCGCCGACGCGCTGCGCATTCGCGGCTTGCACAACGCGGCGAACGCGCTCGCGGCGTTCGCGCTCGCGCGTGCGATCGACCTGCCTGCCGCGCCGCTCCTGCACGGCCTGCGCGAGTATCGCGGCGAGCCGCATCGCGTGGAGCTGATCGCATCGATCGACGGCATCGACTATGTGGACGACAGCAAGGGCACGAACGTGGGCGCGACGGTCGCGGCGCTCGACGGCCTCGCGCAGCGCGCGGTGCTGATCGCGGGCGGCGATGGCAAGGGCCAGGACTTCGAGCCGCTCGTGGCGCCCGTCGCGCGCTGGTGCCGCGCCGTGATGCTGATCGGGCGCGACGCGCCGAAGATTCGCGCCGCGCTCGAAGAAACGGGCATCGCGCTCACCGACCAGCCGACGCTCGAAGCCGCCACGCGCGCGGCCACGGCGCTCGCACAACCGGGCGACGTGGTGCTGCTTTCGCCCGCGTGCGCGAGCCTCGACATGTTCCGCAACTACGCCCACCGCGCGGCGGTGTTCCGCGACACGGTGGAAGAAATCGCCGCAGAACGGGGGACGATGATATGAGTTGGTCCGAACGATTCGGCGCGCGTTTGTCGCGTGAAGACAGCCCGGCCGGCGGCGCGTCGGGCGGCGGTGCGCGATCGGGCGGTCTCGCGAGCGTCGTGAGCGGCGTGCGGCCCGGGCGCTCGCGCATGCTCGACTACGACCACTCGCTGCTGTGGGCCGTGATCGCGTTGCTTGGCCTCGGCGTGGTGATGGTCTACTCCGCCTCCATCGCCATGCCCGATTCGCCCAAGTACGCGTCGTATCGCGACTGGGCGTTCCTCGTGCGCCACATCGTCTCGCTCGTGATCGCCACGCTCGCGGCGATCGTCGCCTTCCGCATTCCGGTTTCGACGTGGGACCGCTATGCGCCGAAGCTCTTCCTCATCGCGCTCGCCATGCTCGTGGTCGTGCTGATTCCGCACATCGGCAAGGGCGTGAACGGCGCGCGGCGCTGGATTCCGCTCGGCATCACGAACATGCAGCCGTCGGAAATCATGAAGCTGGCCGTGACGATCTACGCGGCGAACTACACGGTGCGCAAGCAGGAATACATGCACAGTTTCGCGAAGGGCTTCCTGCCGATGGCGTTCGCCGTGGGCGTGGTCGGCGCGCTGCTGCTGCTCGAGCCCGACATGGGCGCGTTCATGGTGATCGCCGCGATCGCGATGGGCGTGCTGTTCCTCGGCGGCGTGAACGGCAAGCTGTTCGGCGGCCTCGTGGCCACGGCCGTGGGCACCTTCACGATCCTCGTGTGGGCTTCGCCATGGCGTCGCGAGCGGATCTTCGCGTATCTCGATCCGTGGGACGACCGCTATGCGCAAGGCAAGGCGTATCAGCTCACGCACTCGCTCATCGCGTTCGGCCGTGGCGAGTGGTTCGGCGTGGGCCTCGGCGGCAGCGTCGAGAAGCTCAACTATCTGCCCGAAGCGCACACCGACTTCATTCTGGCCGTGATCGGCGAGGAACTGGGTTTTGTCGGCGTGCTGATCGTGATCCTGCTTTTCTACTGGATCGTGCGCCGCTCGTTCGAGATTGGCCGCCAGGCGCTCGCGCTCGACCGTACGTTCGCGGGCCTCGTCGCCAAGGGCCTCGGCGTGTGGTTCGGCGCGCAGGCCTTCATCAACATGGGCGTGAACCTGGGCCTGCTGCCCACCAAGGGTCTCACGCTGCCGCTCGTGAGCTACGGCGGCTCGGGCATTCTGCTGAACTGCATCGCGGTGGCGCTGCTGCTGCGCGTGGACTACGAGAACCGGGTGCTGATGCGCGGGGGGAAGGTATGACGCCTGCCAACGCAACGCGCACGCTCATGGTGATGGCCGGCGGCACCGGGGGGCACGTGTTCCCGGGTCTCGCCGTCGCGCATCGCATGGAGCAGTGGGGCTGGCGCGTGGTGTGGCTCGGCAACCCCGCAGGCATGGAAGCGACGCTCGTACCGAAGCACGGCATCGCAATGGAATACGTGCGCTTTGGCGGCGTGCGCGGCAAGGGCATCAAGACCAAGCTGATGCTGCCGCTGAACCTGCTGCGCGCGTGCACGCAGAGCCTCGCAGCGCTGCGCCGCGTGAAGCCCGACGTCGTGCTCGGCATGGGCGGCTACATCACGTTCCCGGCGGGCGTGATGAGCGCGCTCTCGGGCCGTCCGCTCGTGCTGCACGAGCAGAACTCGATCGCGGGCCTCGCGAACAAGGTGCTCGCGAAGCTCGCGAAGCGCGTGCTCGTGGCGTTTCCCGGCGCACTGCCGCACGCCGAATGGACCGGCAACCCGATCCGCGAAGCGCTCGAGCACGTCGATGCGCCGGCGGCGCGTTACGCCGCGCGCAGCGGTCCGCTGCGCGTGCTCGTGGTGGGCGGCAGTCTCGGCGCGGCGGCGCTCAATGAAGTCGTGCCGCGCGCGCTGTCGCTGCTCGCGCCCGAAGAGCGTCCGCACATCGTGCATCAGGCGGGTGCGAAGCACATCGACGCCTTGCGCCAGAACTATATCGACGCCGGACTCGAACCTGGTGACACGGTGCAGCTCGTGCCGTTCATCGACGACATGGCGAGCGCCTATCAGAACGCGGATCTCGTGATCTGCCGCTCGGGCGCGATGACGGTGGCCGAAATCGCGGCCGTGGGCGTGGCGGCGTGCTTCGTGCCGTTCCCCTACGCCGTGGACGACCACCAGACCACGAATGCTGCGTTCCTTGCCGACAAGGAAGCGGCGCTCGTGGTGCAGCAACGCGACCTGACGGCGGAAGGACTCGCCGATTGGTTGCGGCATCAGACCAGAACATCGCTGGCGGAAATGGCAGAGCGCGCCCGCGCGCTCGCGAAACCCGACGCCGCCGATCAGGTCGCACGCATCTGCGCGACCGTGGCGGGCGCAAGTCCGGGAGGAAAGCAATGAAACACATCGTCAAACACATCCATTTCGTCGGCATCGGCGGTGCGGGCATGAGCGGCATCGCCGAAGTGCTCGTGAACCTCGGCTATCAAGTTAGCGGCTCGGACCTCGCGAAGAACGCGGTCACCGATCGACTCGCCGCGCTCGGCGCGCGCATCTCGATCGGCCACGACGCACAGAACATCGAAGGCGCGAACGCCGTGGTCGTCTCGACCGCCGTGCGCAGCGACAACCCCGAAGTGCTCGCGGCGCGCCATCGCCGTATCCCCATCGTGCCGCGCGCCGTGATGCTCGCGGAGCTGATGCGCCTGAAGCAGGGCATCGCGATTGCGGGCACGCACGGCAAGACCACCACGACGTCGCTCGTTGCGAGCGTGCTGGCGGCGGGCGGGCTCGACCCGACCTTCGTGATCGGCGGGCGCCTCATCAGCGCGGGCGCGAACGCGCGCCTTGGCACGGGCGACTTCATCGTGGCGGAAGCCGACGAGTCGGACGCCTCGTTCCTGAATCTCTTTCCGGTGATCGAAGTCATCACGAACATCGACGCCGATCACATGGACACCTACGGGCACGACTTCGCGCGCCTGAAGCAGGCGTTCATCGAATTCACGCACCGTCTGCCGTTCTATGGCATCGCCGTGCTGTGCGTGGACGACCCGAACGTGAAGGAGATCCTGCCGTTCGTCTCGAAGCCGATCATCCGCTACGGTTTCGCGCCGGACGCGCAGGTGCGCGCGGTGAACGTGATTGCTCGCGAGGGCAAGATGTACTTCACGGTGATGCGCGAAGACGCACCGTCGCTCGACATCGTGCTGAACCTGCCGGGCACGCACAACGTGCAGAACGCGCTGGCAGCGATCGCGATCGCTTCCGAGCTCGAGGTGAAGGACGCGGACATCCAGCGCGCGCTCGCGGAATTCAACGGCGTGGGCCGGCGCTTCCAGCGCTATGGAGAAATTCCCGTCAACGGTGGCGGCACGTGGACGTTGATCGACGACTACGGCCACCACCCGGTGGAGATGGCCGCGACGATCGCAGCAGCCCGTGGCGCGTTTCCCGAGCGCCGTCTCGTGCTCGCATTCCAGCCGCACCGCTATACGCGCACGCGCGACTGCTTCGAAGACTTCGTGCGCGTGCTTTCGACCGTCGATGCGCTCGTGCTGACCGATGTCTATGCGGCCGGAGAAGCACCGATCGTCGCCGCGGACGGCCGCGCACTCGCGCGCGCGATTCGCGTGGCGGGCAAGGTCGAGCCGGTGTTCGTCGAGACCGTGGATGAAGTGCCGGAGGCGCTCGCCGCAGTGGTGCGCGACGGCGATGTGGTGATTACGATGGGCGCGGGTTCGATCGGCGGCGTGCCGGGTCGGATCGCAGCCCAGGAACAGAAGGCGTGAGTGACATGAGCAGTATCGATCCAAAGAAGTTCGGCAAGGTGGCAGTGCTGTTCGGCGGCGTGTCCGCCGAGCGCGAGGTGTCGCTCAAGTCGGGCACGCTGGTGCTTCAGGCGCTCAAAAGCGCGGGCATCGACGCGCATCCGTTCGACCCGTCCGAGCGGCCGCTTTCGGCGCTCAAGGACGAGGGCTTCGTGCGCGCATTCAACGCGCTGCATGGCGGCTACGGCGAAAACGGCCAGATCCAGGGCGCGCTCGACTTCTACGGCATCCGCTATACCGGCACGGGCGTGCTCGGCTCGGCGCTCGGGCTCGACAAGTTCCGCAGCAAGCTCGTGTGGCAGCAGCTCGGCATTCCCACGCCGCCGTTCGAAACCGTGCTGCGCGGCGACGACTATGCGGCGCGCGCGCCGCAGATCGTCGCGAAGCTCGGCCTGCCGCTCTTCGTGAAGCCC
>NZ_DATJWR010000382.1:0-25754 GCF_035501035.1 Paraburkholderia sp. | reverse complement strand
CGGCAGTTGCATCGCGCCCGAGCCGCCGAAGTAGCGGTACAGCGGCAGGCCGGCTTCTTCAGCGGCAGCCTTTGCGACGGCCATCGAAACGGCCAGCATCGCGTTCGCGCCGAGACGCGACTTGTTGTCGGTGCCGTCGAGCTCGAGCAGGGTCTTGTCGAGGAACGCTTGTTCCGACGCGTCGAGGCCCATGATCGCCTCGGAGATTTCGGTGTTGATGTGCTCCACGGCCTTCAGCACGCCCTTGCCGTTGTAGCGGCCGGCTTCGCCGTCGCGCAGCTCGATCGCCTCGCGCGAGCCCGTCGATGCGCCCGACGGCACCGCTGCGCGGCCCATCGTGCCCGATTCGAGCAGCACGTCGCATTCGACAGTGGGATTGCCGCGCGAATCCAGGATCTCGCGACCGATGATATCTACGATTGCACTCATGGTTTCCTCAGGAAATGACAGTAATTCTTGCGCGACCGGCGCCGCCTGCTGCATTGGCCCCCGAGGCGCAGTTTCTGCGCTCGCTCGGGGCACACCGTCACATGGGGCAGGCGGCGCGGTCGTCGGGTTCAACTTGCCGCAGCGCGCTGGCCGTCTTCGAACGACCCGCGCGCTGCCACGCTGCCTTGTGCATCTCGCGCGGCGCTTGCCCGGCTGCGCATAGCATGATGCCGATTCATGACACCTGCGATACGCCCGGCCCTGCGCCGCGCTGCTCCTCCATCGCGCCGCTCATGCAATCGAAGCAGCGCGCACTACAACACACTACGTACTGCGCGTAACTCTCTGTGACTGCGGGTGACCGCGCACGGCTGGCGCGTCACTGCACACGCATTTGCGCGCTCAGTTGAAGTCGCTTTCGAGGAACGGCGTGCGCTTGACCGCCTGGTCGAGCGTCACGAGCGTTTCGAGCAGGTCCGCCATGCGGTTCAGCGGCACGGCATTCGGACCGTCGGACTTTGCCTCGGCAGGCTTCGGGTGAGTCTCCATGAAGAGGCCCGCCACGCCCGTTGCCACGGCCGCGCGCGCGAGCACCGGCACGAACTCGCGCTGGCCGCCCGAACTCGTGCCCTGGCCGCCCGGCAACTGCACCGAGTGGGTCACGTCCATCACCACCGGCGCGCCGGTCTCGCGCATGATCGCGAGCGAGCGCATGTCCGAGACAAGGTTGTTGTAGCCGAACGAGACACCGCGCTCGCACGCGAGGAAGCGGTCTTCGGAAAGCCCCGCCTCACGCGCCGCGTCGCGCGCCTTGTCGATCACGTTCTTCATGTCGTGCGGCGCGAGGAACTGGCCTTTCTTGATGTTGACCGGCTTGCCCGAACGCGCGCACGCGTGGATGAAGTCGGTCTGGCGGCACAGGAACGCGGGCGTCTGCAGCACGTCCACGACCGAAGCCACGGCCCCGATCTCATCTTCCGAGTGCACGTCGGTCAGCACGGGCAAGCCGAGCTGGCGCTTCACTTCGGAAAGGATGCGTAGGCCCTCGTCCATCCCGAGGCCGCGAAACGACTTGCCGCTCGAACGATTGGCCTTGTCGTAGGACGACTTGTAGATGAACGGAATGCCGAGCTTCGCGGTGATTTCCTTCAGGCGGCCAGCCGTGTCGATCGTCATCTGCTCCGACTCGACGACACAGGTGCCCGCAATCAGGAAGAACGGCTTGTCGAGGCCAACCTCGAAACCGCACAGGTTCATGCTTTCTCCTCGGCGCGCGAGAGCTGGTGCGCGAGCGCCGCTTCGACATACGCCTTGAAGAGCGGATGGCCGTCACGCGGCGTGGACGTGAATTCCGGGTGGAACTGGACGCCAACGAACCACGGGTGCATGTCGCGCGGCAGCTCCATCATTTCCGGCAGGTCTTCGCTCGGGGTACGGGCGCTGATGATAAGGCCACCGGCCTCGAGCTTGGGCACGTAGCCGTTATTGACTTCATAACGGTGACGGTGACGCTCGTTCACGTCCTTGCCATAGATCTCTGCCGCAAGCGTGCCGGGCTTGATCGGGCAACGCTGGGAACCGAGGCGCATCGTGCCGCCGAGGTCCGAGTCTTCGCTGCGCTTCTCAACCTTGCCTTCGCGATCGGCCCATTCGGTGATGAGCGCGACGACGCGGTCCGGCGTGTCCGGATCGAATTCCGTGCTGTTCGCGTGCTTCAACCCCACCACGTCGCGCGCGAATTCGATCACGGCGAGCTGCATGCCGAGGCAGATGCCGAGGTACGGCACCTTTGCTTCGCGGGCGTATTGAATCGCCTTGATCTTGCCTTCGGTGCCGCGACGGCCGAAACCGCCCGGCACGAGAATCGCGTCGAGATGCTTGAGGCTTTCCACGCCCTCTTCGTCGATCTGCTCGGAATCGATGTATTCGATGTTGACCCGGGTCGACGTCTTGATCGACGCATGGCGCAGCGCTTCGATGAGCGACTTGTACGACTCCGTCAGATCGACATACTTGCCGACCATGCCGATCGTGACTTCATGCTTCGGATGCTCGAGCTTTTCGACCATCTCCGCCCACACCGAAAGGTCGGCGGGCTTCGCGGAGAGCTTCAGCTCGTCGCAGACGATCGAATCGAGGCCCTGGTCGTGCAGCATCTGCGGGATCTTGTAGATGCTGTCCGCGTCCCACACCGAGATCACGGCGTCTTGCGGCACGTTCGAGAAGAGCGAAATCTTCTGGCGCTCGTCGTCGGGAATTGGACGGTCGGCGCGACAGAGCAGCACGTTCGGATAGATACCGATTTCGCGCAGCTTCTGCACGCTGTGCTGCGTGGGCTTGGTCTTAAGTTCGCCGGCCGTGGCGATGAACGGCACCAGCGTGAGGTGCACGAAGCATGCGCTGTTGCGGCCGAGGCGCAGGCTCATCTGACGCGCGGCCTCGAGGAACGGCAGCGATTCGATGTCGCCCACCGTGCCGCCCACTTCGACGATCGCGACATCGGGCTCACCACAGGTGGCCGACGCTGCGCCGCGCTCGACGAACGCCTGGATCTCGTTCGTGATGTGCGGAATGACCTGCACGGTCTTGCCCAGATAATCGCCGCGGCGCTCCTTGCGGATCACCGATTCGTAGATCTGGCCCGTGGTGAAGTTGTTGGCCTTGCGCATCTTCGTGCTGATGAAGCGCTCATAGTGGCCGAGGTCGAGGTCGGTTTCCGCTCCGTCTTCCGTCACGAACACTTCGCCGTGCTGAAACGGGCTCATCGTGCCGGGGTCGACGTTGATGTAGGGATCGAGCTTGAGGAGGGTGACTTTCAGACCGCGCGATTCGAGGATCGCGGCGAGGGAGGCGGCGGCAATACCCTTGCCAAGGGATGAAACTACGCCGCCGGTGACGAAAACATATTTGGTCATCGCTGGATGCTCGCGGGAAAAACGGATTATACCGTAAAGCAAGGGCTAACCCTGAATTTTGAGCAATCCGGATGTGGATGTGCGATGCGTCGCGCCCCGCCCTCGCCGCCTCGGCCAGGACGCCACCGAAGCGCACGCGCGTTCGCCAGGCTCGGGCGATGCGGCAGTGACGAGGGCGTGTCGGTTCAGGCGCCGTTTTCCATCGAGTACAGCATGCGCTGCACGGCGCGCGCGGTTTCGATGGGTCGCTCCATGGGGTACAGATGGCTGCCCTCGATCCACTCGAAACGTTCGCCCGCTATGCGCCGCGTCGCCGCCAGCCCGACCTGGCGAATTTCCCGCGATTCGGTCCCGGCGACGAAGCTGACCGGCACCGGCGAGCCATGCACGAGGCGTGCGCCGAGCGTATGCGGCAGCGTGCGGTAGATCATGTATTCGGTGTGGCGGTCGAAGGCGAGCGTGCGGCTGCCGTCGGACGCGGTCTGAGGAATGCCGAAGTCGATGTAGTCGGACAGCACGCGCTCATCCCAGCGCGCGAACGCAGGCTTCGAATGGAAGTGCCGCCACGCCTCGTCGCGGCTCGCCCAGTTCGTGCGGCGCGTGCGCGTGGCGGCCGCGGGCGAGATGCGCTCGTCGAGACCGGTCCACTGCGACACCCGCAGCATGCTGCTGCGCCAGCCCGCTATCACTGGCGAATCGAGCATCACCACGCCCTTCACCCATTGCGGCTTTCTGAGCGCGGCCATCAGCGATAAATAGCCGCCGAGCGAATGGCCGACGAGCCATACCGGCTCTTCATAGCTGCGCTCGATGTCCTCGAGCAACTGCTCGACGAGATGCGGCCAGTCGCGCGTAACGGGAAATCGTGCGTCGTGGCCAATGCGCTCGATGTAGCGCAGCTCATAGTTGTCGCCGAGCTCGGCGAAGAACGTGCGATACGTCGAGGCGGGAAAGCCGTTCGCGTGCGAGAAGTGAATGACGTTTTTCAAGGGCACGTTGTCTCTCTATTGTTGATCTCTACGGCTGCTCTCGTTATTGGTATGCGCTTCGATCGGCCCGGCGCGTCAGTCCTGCGACTGCGGGTCCATCCAGTAACGGCGCCCGGTGTCGCGATAGCGCTCGACGGCGAGTGCGCCCGGGCGCGCCTCGATACGTACGGCGCCGTCCGCGTCGCTGCGCGCGAGCACGATATGACGCGCCGCGTAGCGTGCATGAACGCCCGGATGCGGGTGATGAAAGCGGTTCAGATAGCCTACCTGAAATATCGCGACGAGCGGCCAGACAGAGTCGAGGAACGGTTCAGTCGACGAGGTGCGGCTGCCATGATGCGGCACGACCAGCACCTGCGCGCGCAACCGCGCTGCATCGCGTGCAACGAGCGTGCGTTCTTCTCCCGCTTCGATGTCGGCGGTGATCAACGCCGAGACGGGCTCGCCCTGTGCGGTGGCCGGCGCATCTGCTGTAGCTGGAGGCACCGCCGTCGATACCCGAAGCACGCAACAATGCGCATTGGGTTTGCCCGAGAGCGGGCCGGGGTCCGGCCAGAGCACTTCGAAATCGACGCCATCCCACCGCCAGCGCTGGCCGGCGGCGCACTGCACGGTCTGCGCGCCCTGCGCCCGCGCGTTCGACCACAACGGATGCGCGGGCAGGATGCCCGCTACGAATGTTCCGACGCCGATCGATTCGAGCACCGCCGGCGCGCCGCCCGAATGGTCGGAATCGTCGTGGCTGATCATGAGCGCGTCGAGCTGGCGCACGCCATGCGCCTCCAGATACGGCACGACGATGCGCTCGCCT
Source organism: Paraburkholderia sp. (assembly GCF_035501035.1). GTDB lineage: Bacteria > Pseudomonadota > Gammaproteobacteria > Burkholderiales > Burkholderiaceae > Paraburkholderia. Next base: position 20,610 of record NZ_DATJWR010000382.1, on the reverse strand, counting down.
GCCTGCGTCGATTCGGGGCCTGGGCCTGCGTCGAAGAGCAACGTGTGCCGTGCCGTCTCGACCAGCACCGAAGTGCCCTGCCCGATGTCGAGCGCCGTGAGCCGGAAGCCACCCGGCGGCGGACCCGTGGGCGCGTGCACGAGAAGCGGCAGCCAGGTGAACGGCGCGAGCCAACGCAGCGGCCAGCCGCGCGGCGCGAGACACCACGCCACGCCCACGGCCGCACAGGCGAGCGGCCACGCGCCGGGCTGCGGCAGGCGCAGGAGCGCCCAAGGGAGGCTTTCGAAGGCGCCTAGCGCCACTGTCAGCCACTCGAGGCAGGTGTGCGCCGCGCGCAGCGCGAAAGCGTCGAGCGGCACGGGCAGCGCCGCACTCGCGATCACCGCAGGCGTGACGAGCACACTCACCCAGGGAATCGCGAAGGCGTTGGCGAACGGGCCGACTAGCGGTATCTGCGCGAACCAGCAAGCCGTGAGCGGCGCGAGCGCCACCGTCACCGCCCATTGCACACGTGCGCTGTCGCCGGCGCGCGAGAGCGCGCGCTGGGCAGCCGCGCGCCATCCGCCGCGTGGCGAAACGGCGGCGCCGAGGCGCCGTGGCCAGCCATCACTTACAGCCGACTCGCTTCGGTCGCGCATGGGATCGACGTCCTCCGCGGCAGGATCTCGCGGTGCATCCCTGCGCACGCGCGGCACGCCGTTCGCAGCGAACAGTATTGCCGCGACGGCGCAAAACGAGAGCCAGAAACCCGCGGCCGTCACTGCCCAGGGGTCGCGCAACAGCACGAGGCCGAGCGCCCACGCGAGCACGTGCGAACGCGCAAGCTCGCGGCCACCGAAAAGCGCGAGCGCCGCCACCGCCAGCATCCAGAGCGCACGCTGCACCGGGACGTTGAAGCCGGCGAGCGCCGCATAGACACCCGCCGCCAGCAACGCGCCCGCCACGGCCACCTTCTGCGCCGGCACGAGCAGCGGCGCTTCCATGCCGCGCCACCGCAGGCGCCGCCAAAGGGCGCCCACCATCCAGCCCGCGAAACCCGCGACGAAAGCGAGATGGAGCCCCGAAATCGCCACCAGATGGCTCGTGCCCGTGTTGCGCATGAGCCGCCAATCGGCGTCGCTGACCGCGTCCTGTGCTCCCGTTGCAAGCGCGACGACGATGCCGCGATGCGGAGCGTCGCCGAGCACCGCGTCGATACGCGCGCGCAGCGCAGCGCGTGCGCGCTCAATGCGCACACTCACGCCACGCGCATCTGCAGGAAGACGCATGGCGCGCTGCGGGTCGCTCACGTAGCCGGTGGCGCGCACGCCGCGTTCAAGCAACGCGGCTTCGGTGTCGCGCAGGCCGAAATTGCCGTTGCCATGCGGCCGCTTGAGCCGCACCGCCAGGCGCCAGCGCTCGCCTGCGACGAGCGGCGGCAGCGGCGCAGCGCGTGGCACCCAGGCGAGCTGGATCAAGCGCGGCAGCCTTGCGCGAGACTCACGCCCGCCCCAGGATTCGACACGAAAGAGAAAGCTCGCGCCATTCGCGCCGTACGAAGGCAAGCTCGAGATATAGCCGATGATGTCGAGATCGCGCGTCTGCCAGGCGGCGGGAAGCGCTTCGGCGAGCCGCAGTTCGGCGCGCCACGCCGCGTAGCCGAAACCGGCACAGCCCGCAGCGAGCCACACTGCCGCCCAACCGGTCGCAATGCGCAAGCGTTGTCCGCGTTGTTCACTGGCCACGCCCTGTGAGCGGCCCTCGATTCCACACGATTCGTTCAACGCCGGCGCCCCGCCAAGCGCCCAGATCGACCACCCAAGCGCAAGCAAGGCCGTCGCGACGAGCGCAACCCACGCGCCCCACCCCGGCAATGCCGCCTGCCGCTGCAACGTGATCACGCCCAGCGCAAACCCGCACCAAATCGCCCGCATGCCGCCTCCTCGCAACGAGGGGGCGAAAAGCGTCCAACGCGCTGCGCGGCACCCCTGCCGCGCACACCACCCTGGAACCGATTATGCAGACGAAAGCGCGAGCCGCGGCAGCGCCACCGCTGCGTTAGCCGTCGTGCCAAGGGCGAGTTCCGCGGCGCTCAAGCCACGCAAGCCTGCGAGCACGGCGCCGATGCGCGGGACCTGGTCGGGCGTGTTGCGCTCGCGGTAGAGCCAGGCCGGCGAGATGTCGGGCGCGTCGGTTTCCATGACGATCGCCTCGAGGGGCAACTGCTCCGCGAGCCGGCGGATCTGCAGCGCACGTTCGAACGTGACATTGCCACCGAAGCCCAGATGCATGCCGTGATCGATGAACGCACGCGCCTGCTGGAAGCTGCCGTTGAATGCGTGCGCGATACCGCTCCTCACACCATTGCGCCGCAGCCCGCTCAACACCTGATCCTGCGACTTGCGCACATGGCAGATCGCCGGCAACCCGAACTCGCGGGCAAGGCGCAACTGTGCATCGTAGAAGTACTGCTGGCGCGCATCGTCGAGGCCAGGTACGAAATAATCGAGCCCGATCTCGCCGACGCCGACGAAGCACGGATCGTCGAGACTCGCCTCGATCTCGCGACGCAAATGCTCCAGATCCTCGTCACGCGCCTGCGGTGTATAGAGCGGATGGATGCCGAGCGCGTAGACCGCGCCTTCGGTGCGGTGCGCGAGCGCACGCACCGTCGCGAAGTTTTCGCGCGCCACCGCCGGGATCACGATACGTGAGACGCCCGCCGCACGCGCGGCCGCCGCGACCGCGTCGCGGTCTGCGTCGAACTCGGCGGCGTCGAGATGGCAGTGCGTGTCGATCCACATGATGGGCGCGCCCTTTGCCGTATCAGACCGGTACGACCGGTTCCTCTTGCAGCGTGCCATCGCGCAGGCGCACGATGCGGTCGCACCGCGCCGCCAGATCCGGGTCGTGCGTCACGATCACGAAGCTCGTACCGAACTGGTCGGAGAGTTCGAGCATGAGGTTGAACACGGTGTCCGCCGTGCTGCCGTCGAGGTTGCCCGTGGGCTCGTCGGCCAGCACGCACGCGGGCTTGGTCACGAGCGCCCGTGCGATCGCCACGCGCTGGCGCTCGCCGCCCGAAAGCTCGCCCGGCCGGTGCCGCGCGCGATGCGCGAGGCCCACGCGATCGAGCATCGCGAGCGCCTCCGCGCGCGCGTCTTCCTGCGTCATGCGGCGAATGCGCAGCGGCATCGCCACATTGTCGAGCGCCGAGAATTCGGGCAGCAGATGGTGGAACTGATAGACGAACCCAAGCGCGCGATTGCGCAGCTCGTTGCGCTCGCGCTCGGAAAGCTCGGTGAACGGTTTGCCGAGTATCGAAACCTTGCCTGCGCCCGGCTCGTCGAGACCGCCCAGCACGTGCAGCAGCGTGCTTTTGCCCGAGCCCGATGCGCCCACCACGGCGAGCTTCTCGCCGCGCTTCACTTTCAGCTCGGTGTCGTGCAGCACCTTGACGGAGAGTGCGCCCTCCCCGAACACCTTCGAAACGCCTTGCGCCTCGAGCACGTACGGGTAGTCGCCGGCCGCGGCATTGATCGGTTGACGGTCATTCATAGCGCAGCGCCTCCGCGGGACGAACCTTGGCCGCACGCCAGCTCGGGTAGAGCGTCGCGAGCGCGGAGAGCACGAACGCAATGACGCCGATGCGGATCACGTCGGAGGCGACGAGTTCCGAAGGCAGCTCGCTGATGAAATACACCGAAGGCGGCAGGAACTGTACGCCGAGCAGATGCTCGATCATCGGCACGGTCCACGGAATGCTCCACGCAATCAGGCAGCCGAGCGCGATGCCGATGCCCGTGCCGACGAACCCAATCGTCACGCCCTGCACGACGAAGATCTTCATGATCGAGCCCGGCTGCGCGCCGAGCGTGCGCAGGATCGCGATATCGGCCTGTTTGTTGGTGACGGTCATGACGAGGGAGGAAACGAGATTGAACGCCGCGACCGCGATGATGAGCGTGAGGATGATGAACATCATGCGCTTTTCGATCTGCACGGCGGAGAACCAGGTCTTGTTCTGCTGCGTCCAGTCGCGGATATAGAGGTCGCCCGAGAGCGTGTGCACGAGCTGGCGCGCGACGGCGGGCGCGCGCTGCATGTCCTTCAGTCGCAGGCGCACGCCGCTCGGGGCACCGAGGCGATAGAGCACTTCGGCGTCGCGGATGTTCACGAGCGCGAGCGTGCTGTCGTACTCGTAGTGACCCGACTCGAACACGCCCACCACCGTAAACTGCTTCAGGCGCGGCAACATGCCGGCCGGCGTGATCGAACCCTCGGGCGCGACCAGGGTGACCTTGTCGCCCACCATCACGCCGAGGCTCACGGCGAGATCCGAGCCGAGCACGATGCCGAAGCTGCCCGGCGTGAGATCGTTGAGACTGCCCGCCTTCATCTCCTTGCCGATGTCCGAGACCTGCGGCTCTTCCGAGGGCTCGACGCCGCGCAGCGCGACACCGTTCACGCTGTCGCCGCGCGTGAGCAGCGCCTGCGCGTCGACGTAGGGCGCCGCGCCAATCACTTCGGGATTGGTCTTTGCTTCCTTCGCGGTGAGCTGCCAGTCGGGCATCGTGCCCGTGGGCGAAAAGATCTCGATGTGCGCGAGCACGGAGAGCATGCGGTCGCGCACGTCGCGCTGGAAGCCGTTCATCACCGAGAGCACGACGATCAGCGCCGCGACGCCGAGCGCGATGCCCGACATCGAGACGAGCGCGATGAACGAGATGAAACCGTTGCCGGTCGTGCGCTTGCCGGCGCGCGTGTAGCGCCAGCCTATCTGCCATTCGTAGGGGAGTTTCAAGCGAATCCTTTTTGCGACTTCATTGCGCTCCGGTGACGCTGACCTTGGGGTCACAGCGCCATAGATGTCCGGAGAATATCGTGCCGGTTCGGGCGGCGATCAAGCGCGAAGTTTGCCACACTGGCGGCACTTCACGGACTTTCGCGCGAAACCATCGGGATGCCGGAGGTCTTTCGCACGCTCTCTGCTTCGAGCCGCTTTTCGGCCACGAGTGCCGCAGCCGGGGGCGAACGGACATCAGAGCGGACACGCGAACGAACCCCGAACGAACACCGAAGCCAGGCCCGGCCCGCTAAGTGCCGAAGTACAATGCGCACCATCATGCCCGCCGACCGACTTCATCTCCTCATTCCCTTTGCCTTGCCCTCCGCGGCGAGCGCCTCCACAGCGCTCGCGGGCCTCGACTATCCAGCGCTCGCGAAACTGGTTGCGCGCGCGACGCTCGGCGAACAGGTGATCGGCGAGGACTTCCAGCGCACGCTGCCGCACGAGCGCTGGGTGGCGCGCCAGTTCGGCGCGCTCGCAGCCGCGGGCGCCGGCAATGCGAAGCCCGCACCGGCCGCCGACGACGAAGCGCCACTCGCGCCGTACATGCTGCTCGCCGACGGCGGCACGCCGGGCACAGCCACGTGGGCATGCGTGCAGCCCGTGCACGTGCGCATTGCCCACGATCACCTCGTGCTGATCGACCCCGCCTCGCTAGAACTCGCCGACGCCGACGCCGCCACGCTCTACACGGTCGCGAAGCCGCTGATCGAGGAACTGGGCGTACGCGTCGAGGCTCCGACGCCGCTGCGCTGGTATCTCTCGTCCGACGCGTTCGGCACCCTCGCAGGCGCTTCGCCGTTGCGCGCGAGCGGTCGCAACATCGAGATCTGGCTGCCGCACGAGGCCCACTCGGGCCAGCGCTCGCGCGCCTGGATGAAGGTGCAGAACGAAGTGCAGATGGCATGGTTCGAGCACCCCGTCAACGAAGCGCGCGAGGCGCGTGGCCTGCCCGCCGTCAACTCGATCTGGTTCCATGCGCAGGGCGCGCTGCGCGCCGTGACGAGCCCGTTCGCGCGCGTGCGCTCCGATGCCGCTGCGACGCGCGGCCTCGCGCTCGCCGCGAAGGCCGAAGTGGGGGCCGCGCCCTCGACGTTCGAAGCGCTCACGAACTCGCTGAACCGCTCGGGCACGGGCACGACGCTCGTCGAGCTGGATCCGTTCTCGATGGCCTTCATCGAGCAGGACTGGGGCCGCTGGAACGCCGCCTTCGCGCAACTCGAGCGCGACTGGTTCGCTCCCGCGCTCGCGGCGCTGCAAGCGGGCTCGCTCGCCGCGCTCGACTTCACGCTATGCGGCGACACCGGCTCGGTCACGCTCTCCGTCACGCGCGGCGATCTGCGCAAGTTCTGGCGCCGGCGCGGCTTCGCGTCACTTTTTGTCGAATGATCAACGAATGACCTCTTTCTCCCAACGCCTCGCATGACCCGAATCGTCACCCGTGCCTGCTCGCCCGTCGACACTGAAGTGCTCGTGCGCCACGGCCTGCACCCGGTGCTCGCGCGCCTCTACGCCTCGCGCGGCGTGTGTCAGCCCGACGAGATCGAAACCGGCTTCGCGCGCCTGATCCCGCCCGCCGGCATGAAGGGCCTCGCCGAAGCCGCCGTGCTGCTCGCCGACGCCCTCGCCGCAAAGCGCCGCATGCTCGTCGTCGCCGATTACGACTGCGACGGCGCCACGGCCTGCGCCGTGGCCGTGCGCGGCCTGCGCATGCTCGGCGCGCAGATCGACTATCTCGTGCCGAACCGTTTCGAGTACGGCTACGGCCTCACGCCGGAGATCGTCGCGCTCGCGGCCCAACGCAAGGGCGGCCGGCCGGACCTGCTGATCACCGTCGATAACGGCATCGCGAGCGTCGAAGGCGTCGAGGCCGCAAACGCGCTCGGCATCGACGTACTCGTGACCGACCACCACCTGCCCGGCGACACACTGCCCGCCGCACGCGCCATCGTCAATCCGAACCAGCCGGGCTGCGAATTCCCGAGCAAGTGCATCGCGGGCGTGGGCGTGATGTTCTACACGCTGCTGGCGCTGCGCGCCGAGTTGCGCAAGCGCGGCGCGTTCAGCGAAGCGAATCCCGAGCCCCGCCTCGATGGCCTGCTCGACCTCGTCGCGCTCGGCACCGTCGCCGATGTCGTGAAGCTCGACTGCAACAACCGCGTGCTCGTCGCGCAGGGCCTGCAGCGCATCCGCAACGGGCGCATGCAGCCGGGTATCGCCGCGCTCTTTCGCGCCGCGGGCCGCGATGCGAAAAGCGCGTCGGGCTTCGACATGGGGTTCGCGCTCGGGCCGCGCCTGAATGCGGCGGGCCGGCTTTCGGACATGTCGCTCGGCATCGAGTGCCTGACCACCGACGACGTGGGCCGCGCCTGGGAGCTTGCGCAGCAGCTCGATTCGATGAACCGAGAGCGCCGCGAAATCGAGGCGGGCATGCAGCAGCAGGCCCTCGCCGACCTCGCCGAGGTCGATCCGCAGGGCAAAGCCACGCTCACGCTGTTCAACCCCGGCTGGCACCAGGGCGTGATTGGCATCGTCGCGGGGCGGCTCAAGGAGCGCTTCCACCGCCCCTCGTTCACCTTCGCGCCCGCCGACGATGAGGGCGAAATCGTGAAAGGCTCGGGCCGATCGATCCCCGGATTCCATTTGCGCGACGCCGTCGATCTGATCTCGAAGCGCGAGCCGGGCCTCATCCACAAGTTCGGCGGCCACGCGATGGCCGCTGGCCTCACGATCGCCGCCGCCGACGTGCCGCGCTTTGCCGCCGCCTTCGAGCGCGTGGGCCGCGAGTGGCTCACGGAAGAAGCGCTCGCGCGCACCGTAGAAACCGACGGCGACCTCGAAGACGCCTATTTCACGCCCGATTTCGTGGAGATGCTCGACGCTGCCGTCTGGGGTCAGGGCTTCCCCGCGCCGGTGTTCGCGGGCGAATTCGAGGTGGCCTCGCAGGCGCTCGTGAAGGACAAGCATCTGAAGCTGCAATTGCTGCGCGGCCGCCAGCGCTTCAACGCGATCTGGTTCAATCACACCGAGCCGCTGCCGCAGCACACCACCGTCGCCTACCGGCTCGTGCGCGACACCTGGAACGGCGTCTCGCGGGTGCAGCTGGTCGTGGAGCACGCGGCGCTTTGACGGGTGCCGCGATAGCCACCACGAAGGGCACCGTGAGGCGCACCGCAAGCAGCGCGCCCGGCGGGCCCCGCATAGGGCGGCGGCGCCCTTGATGTATGGCCAATCGGCTATAATTGCGTGTTTTACACGCCGGATCACGACACAAATGGAAGCGGAACGTCTCAACGCGATCGAAGCCTCTTTGGCGGACCTGCGCTCACGCGCGGGCGAGCTACGGGGGTATCTTTGACTACGATGCCAAGTCCACGCGACTGATCGAAGTCAACCGCGAGCTCGAAGACCCGAACGTCTGGAACGACGCGAAGCACGCCCAGGGGCTCGGCAAGGAAAAGAAGCTGCTCGAGGGCGTCGTGCATGTGCTCGACGGCATCGAGAACGACACGCGCGACACGCAGGACCTCTTCGAGATGGCGCGCGAGGAAGACGACGAAGATACGCTCGTTGCCTGCGAGGCCGACGCCGCTGAAATCGAAAAGCGCGTGGCCGACGTCGAGTTCCGCCGCATGTTCGCGAATCCGGCCGACCCGAACAACGCCTTCATCGACATCCAGGCCGGCGCCGGCGGCACCGAGGCTTGCGACTGGGCGTCGATGCTGCTGCGCCAGTATCTGCGCTACTGCGAGCGCAAGGGCTTCAAGACCGAAGTGCTCGAAGAGTCCGAGGGCGACGTGGCCGGCATCAAGAGCGCGACGATCAAGGTCGAAGGCGAATACGCCTACGGCTTCCTGCGCACCGAAACCGGCATTCACCGCCTCGTGCGCAAGTCGCCGTTCGACTCGTCGGGCGGGCGTCATACGTCGTTCTCGTCGGTGTTCGTGTATCCGGAGATCGACGACTCGTTCGAGATCGACATCAATCCGGCCGATCTGCGCATCGACACGTTCCGCGCTTCGGGCGCGGGCGGTCAGCACATCAACAAGACCGACTCCGCCGTGCGTATCACGCACATGCCGTCGGGCATCGTCGTGCAGTGCCAGAACGACCGCTCGCAGCACCGCAACCGCGCCGAAGCCATGGCAATGCTGAAGTCGCGCCTGTACGAAGCCGAAATGCGCAAGCGCCAGTCCGAGCAGGACAAGCTCGAAGCGGGCAAGTCGGACGTGGGCTGGGGTCATCAGATCCGCTCCTACGTGCTCGATAACAGCCGCATCAAGGACCTGCGCACCAACGTCGAAATCAGCAACACCAAGGCCGTGCTCGACGGCGATCTCGACGACTTCATCAGCGCGAGTCTGAAACAGGGCGTGTAACGCATCACGCTTCACGTGTCATGGGCGGCCTTGCCGCCCTCTCCCGCCGCGCCGCCTGCCTCGATCGCCGGGCAGCGGCGCGCCGCGGGAACCGAAGTCCGCCATCCGCGCCACACAAACACTGCGAGGCGCTGCGGCCCGCAAGGCGCGACGCCGGGGCCGCGAAGCTGAAACATCCGCTGCAATATCCGCCGCAACATCCGCGAATCGAACAACCCGAGCCATCATGACCGAACCGACCCAGCCGAACGCGCCCAGCACCGCGCCCGAACTCGACGACAACCAGATCATCGCCGAGCGACGCGAGAAGCTGCGCGCGCTGCGCGAGGCGGGCGTCGCCTATCCGAACGACTTCCGCCCGACCCACCACGCCGCCGATCTGCAGCGCGACTACGCCGACACCGACAAGGACGCGCTCGAATCCAAGGCGCTCGAAGTCGCGGTCGCGGGCCGCATGATGCTCAAGCGCGTGATGGGCAAGGCGAGCTTCGCGACGGTGCGTGACGGCTCGGGTCAGATCCAGTTCTTCATCACGCCGGCCGACGTGGGCGAAGCGACCTACGAAGCGTTCAAGAAGTGGGACCTCGGCGACATCGTCGCGGCAAAGGGCGTGCTGTTTCGCACCAACAAGGGCGAGCTCTCGGTGCGCTGCACGGAACTGCGCCTGCTCTCGAAGGCGCTGCGCCCGCTGCCGGACAAGTTCCATGGCCTGTCCGACCAGGAAATGCGCTATCGCCAGCGCTACGTCGACCTGATCGTCACGCCCGAAGCGCGCCAGACCTTCCAGGCGCGCACGAAGGCGATTTCGTCGGTGCGCCGCATCATGGCCGACGCCGGCTTCATGGAAGTCGAAACGCCGATGCTGCACCCGATCCCGGGCGGCGCGGCGGCCAAGCCGTTCGTCACGCACCACAACGCGCTCGACATGCAGATGTTCATGCGCATCGCGCCCGAGCTCTATCTGAAGCGCCTGATCGTGGGCGGCTTCGAGCGCGTGTTCGAAATCAACCGGAATTTCCGTAACGAGGGCGTGTCGCCGCGCCACAACCCGGAATTCACGATGATGGAGTTCTATGCCGCGTACACCGACTACGCATGGCTCATGGACTTCACCGAGCAGTTGATCCGCCAGGCCGCGATCGATGCGACCGGCAGCGCCGTTCTGACCTATCAGGGCCGTGAACTCGATCTCTCGAAGCCGTTCCATCGCCTGACCATTACGCAGGCGATCCAGAAGTACGCGCCGCAGTACACGAACGAACAGCTCGCGGATGCCGCGTTCCTGCGCACCGAGCTCAAGAAGTTTGGCGTCGACACGAACCAGCCGGCGTTCCTGAACGCGGGCGTGGGTTCGCTGCAACTGGCGCTCTTCGAAGAGACCGCCGAATCGCAGCTGTGGGAGCCGACGTACATCATCGACTACCCGGTGGAAGTCTCGCCGCTCGCGCGCGCCTCGGACACGCTGCCCGGCGTCACCGAGCGCTTCGAGCTCTTCATCACGGGCCGCGAGATCGCCAACGGCTTCTCGGAACTCAACGATCCGGAAGACCAGGCCGCCCGCTTCAAGAAGCAGGTCGAGCAGAAGGATGCCGGCGACGAGGAAGCCATGTACTACGACGCCGACTACATCCGCGCACTCGAGTACGGCATGCCCCCGACGGGCGGCTGCGGCATCGGCATCGATCGTCTGATCATGCTGCTCACGGATAGCGCGAGCATCCGCGACGTCATCCTCTTCCCGCACCTTCGCCGCGAAGACTAAGCGACGCGGCTCGTACGAAGACGGGGCGCCTGCGGTTCAGGCCGCATGCGCCCCGTTTTTTTCGCCGTCTATTCAGGTTCATTTGTAACCATCGGTAAAACGTGCCGGCTGATGCGGCGCGTACGGCGGGCACGTCGATTGCACCCGTGTGAGAACCCGCTGGAAACCCGCGCCATGTTTCGGCGCGCGACGAACGCGCCCTCTTCCCCTTCGTCGCCACCACGGCGCCGGGTTACAGATTGAAACGCCCAGGGAGTCAGATTGGCTCAAACTCGGTTTCACAAGAGAGCCAACTCTGCAAAAGACGGAGCCTGTCATGAACTCAACTGAACCAACCACGCCGAAACACCGCCTCAATCCGCTGATCGCCACCGCGGCGGCGGCCGTCATCGTCGCGTGCCTTGCGGCCACCGCGGCCATCACCGGCGTCTTCCCGAGAGCCTCCAGCACCAGCGACCAGAACGCGCGGGTCCAGACGGGCCAGACGGCGATGATGGCGTCGCAGCCGGTGGTCGATTCGACGAAGCCGGTGCAAGCCTCGCAATACGCGCAGAACGCCCAGATTGCAGCTGACGAAGCGCAACCAGCCCCGGCGCAAACGCAGGCGCCGGCAGCCGCACCGGCCGCAGCACCCACCGCCGCGCAGCAGCAGCACGGCCAACCGCCGCAGCAGCCCGCGCAACAGTACACGCAGGAAGCGCCACCCGCACAGGCCGCGTGCTCGACGTGCGGCACCGTCGTCGCGATCTCCGAGGTCAAGCATGAAGGCCACGGCACCGGCATCGGCGCCGTGGGCGGCGCGGTGGCCGGCGGCGTGATCGGCAACCAGTTCGGCGCGGGCGGCGGGCGCACCGCCATGACGCTGCTCGGCGCACTCGGCGGCGGCCTGGCCGGCAACTCGGTCGAAAAGCACATTCGCAGCACGACGAGCTATTCGGTGCGCGTGCACATGGAAGACGGCAAGACGCGCTACTTCACGTATCACGAAGCGCCGCCGTTCCAGCAAGGCCAGCGTGTGCGCGTGGAGCGCGGCACACTGGTCGCCGCCTGATCGATTGAACACAAGCGCGCGACCAGAGCGCGGCGCAACAAAAAAGGCGATTCGCCCATCAGCGAATCGCCTTTTTCTTGCTGGCCGCGCCTCGTGCCGGCGCAGTGACGTATCGGTAGTCCGGAATCAGTAGTCCGCGTCTTCGATCCATGCAGCCTGGATCGCCTCCAGAATTCTCTCGTTCGAGCGCTCGGGATCGTCGTCGAAGCCATCGAGCTCGGTGATCCAGCGGTGCAGATCGGTGAAGCGCACGTATTGCGGATCGACGTCCGGATGCGTATCCGTCAACGCCATCGCGATGTCCTGCGTATCGGTCCATTTCATGGCTGCCCGCTCCTCTCAGTGGCTCAGTGGTTTTCCTTCGCGTGGTTGATCGAGTAACGCGGGATCTCGACCACCAGGTCGTCGTTCTCGGGCACGATGGCCTGACACGACAGCCGCGACGTCGGCTCCAGCCCCCACGCCTTGTCGAGCAGATCGTCCTCGTCTTCCTCGGACGGCACGAGTGCATCGAAACCTTCGCGCACGATCACGTGACAGGTCGTGCAGGCGCACGACTTCTCGCATGCGTGCTCGATTTCGATGCCGTGTTCGAGCAGTGCGTCGCACACGCTCTCACCCGGCTTGGCGTCGATGACCGCACCCTCCGGGCACAGTTCGACATGGGGCAGCACCACGATTTGAGGCATTTGATTTCCGTATCCAATAACTTTCACATCGGGCGCACGCCCCGTCAGCGACGGCGGCATGTGCCCATTCTACTGGCGCCGCGTGCCGCGCTGCATCGGGAAAGCACGCACGCGCGGCGGCGTTCGCGAACGCCACTTTCGCCGTTATCCTGTCGAGTTTCTAGCCGTGTTCAGCCGCGCTTTCAGCCGATCTCGTCGAGCCTCTTGCCCGCCAACGCGCGCTTGATGCCCTTGTCCATACGGCGTGCAGCGAACTCGTCGGTACCCTCGGCGAGCGACTTCGTCGCCGCTTCGATCGCGCCGGCATCCTCGCCCTGCGCCACCTGCGCGAGCGCGGCGATCAGCGTTTCGAGCTGCGCACGCTCGGCCTCGTCGAGCAGTTCGCCGTCGGCGGCGAGCGCCGCGTTCGTCGCTTCGATGATGCGCTGCGCCTCGACCTGCGCCTCGCGCAGCGCGCGGGCGCGCATGTCGACCTCGGCCGTCTTGAAGCTGTCTTCGAGCATGCGCGCCACCTCGTCGTCGGCGAGGCCGTAGGACGGCTTCACGACCACCGAAGCCTCCACGCCCGAATGCTGCTCGCGCGCGAACACGGACAGCAGGCCGTCCGCGTCCACCTGGTAGGTCACGCGAATGCGCGCCGCGCCCGCCGCCATCGGCGGAATGCCGCGCAGCTCGAAGCGCGCGAGCGAGCGGCAGTCGGCCACGAGCTCGCGCTCGCCCTGCACCACGTGAATCGCCATGGCCGTCTGACCGTCCTTGAAGGTCGTGAAGTCCTGCGCACGCGCGACCGGAATCGTGGAGTTGCGCGGAATGATCTTCTCGACGAGGCCGCCCATCGTCTCCACACCGAGCGAGAGCGGGATCACGTCGAGCAGCAGCCAGTCGTCGTCGCCGCCGCGGTTGCCCGCGAGCAGGTCGGCCTGGATCGCCGCGCCGAGCGCGACCACCTGGTCCGGGTCCAGGTTCGTGAGCGGCGCCTGGCCGAAGAACTGCTCGACTGCGCGGCGAATCACCGGCATGCGCGTCGCGCCGCCCACCAGCACCACACCCTTCACGTCCTTCGCGGCCACCTTGGCATCGCGCAGCGCCTTGCGCGTGGGCGTGAGCGTGCGCTGCACGAGTTCTTTCGTGAGCGCCTCGAAGCTCGGCTCGTCGATCGTCAGCGCAATCGGCTTGCCGCTCGACAGCGCAACCTCGATACGCACCTCGGGCGCCGACGAGAGCGCTTCCTTCGCGTCGCGCACGCGATCGAGCAGGAGGCGCACGTCTTCGGGCGCGAGCGTCGCGGCTTCGATGCCGGCCTGCTCCAGCACCCATGCGAAGAGCGCATGGTCGAAGTCGTCGCCGCCGAGCGCGGAGTCGCCGCCCGCCGCCAGCACCTCGAAAACACCCTTCGTGAGCTTGAGAATCGACAGGTCGAAGGTGCCCCCGCCAAGGTCGTAGACCGCGTAGAGACCCTCGGAGCCGTTGTCGAGGCCATAGGCGATCGCGGCCGCAGTCGGCTCGTTGAGCAGGCGCAGCACGTTCAGGCCCGCGAGACGCGCGGCGTCCTTGGTCGCCTGGCGCTGCGCTTCGTCGAAGTAAGCCGGCACCGTGATGACGGCGCCGACGAGGTCGTCGCCGAGCGTGTCTTCCGCGCGCTGGCGCAGGGTCGCGAGAATTTCCGCCGAGACTTCGACCGGGCTCTTCACCCCGTCCACGGTCTGGATCTGCACCATGCCCGGGGCGTCGACGAACGCGTAGGGTGCGTTGGCCGCCCCCTCCACTTCGGCCTTGCCGCGGCCCATGAAGCGCTTGACCGAGACGATCGTGTTGCGCGGATCGGTGGCGGCCTCCGCCTTCGCGGCGCGGCCAATGCGGCGGCCGCCGTTCGCGAGATAGCGGACGACCGACGGAAGCAGCACGTGACCGTGCTCGTCGGGCAACACGTCGGGCACGCCGCTGCGCACCGCGGCAACCAGCGAGTTCGTCGTGCCGAGGTCGATGCCGACGGCGAGTCGCCGCTGATGCGGCGCCGGCGCCATGCCGGGTTCGGAGATTTGCAGTAAGGCCATCTGAGTGATCTGCTTGTTAACCTGGTGGGCCCGAGGCCCGATATCCGTACGACGTTGTGCGTTGTGTGCTCGACCAGCGGCGCCTGGCTGGGGGACTAGCCTTCGAGGCGCTCGATCTGCGCGTCGATCTCGCCCGCCACGCGCTCGATGAACATGAGCTGCCGCACCGCTTCGGCCGCCGGCTGGTTCGAGCCGCTTGCGAGCAGTGCCGCAAGCTTCGTGAAGCGCACGCGTTCGTCGTCGCGCAGCTCGCTCGCCAACGCGTCGAGGGCGTCGATGTTCTTCGCACCTACCGCGTCTTCGATCGCTTCGCGCCACTCCATCTGCTGCATGAGGAACGCGGGCTCCATCGCCGTATTGTTCTCGGCGCCGACGTCGATGCCACGCAGATGCAGCAGGTACTTCGCACGCTTGAGCGGATCGCGCAACGTCTGATACGCCTCGTTCGTGCGCGTGGCCCACTGCATCGCGATGCGCTTTTGCGCCTCGCCGGCAGCGGCGAAGCGGTCGGGGTGCACCTGCGCCTGGACCGTGCGGTAAGCGTGGTCGAGCGCGTTAGCGTCGATCTCGAACTGCTCGGGCAGCCCGAACAGCACGAAATGGCTGTCGGAGAGCGACCGGGACGGCGTGGAAGGCGAGCTCATCGGTTCAAACGTTCTGGTGGGACCATGAAAATCAAAAAGGCGGCACAGGCCGCCTTTTCACCGCTGTGCGCGGGCTCAAACGCGGAAGGACTCGCCGCAGCCGCACTCGTCCTTCACATTCGGGTTATTGAACTTGAAGCCCTCGTTCAGCCCTTCGCGCACGAAGTCGAGCTGCGTGCCATCGATATAGGCGAGGCTCTTCGGGTCGACGATCACCTTCACGCCATGGCTCTCGAACACGTTGTCCTCGGGTGCGAGCTCGTCGACGTACTCGAGCTTGTACGCGAGGCCCGAGCAGCCCGTCGTGCGCACGCCGAGGCGCAGGCCCACGCCCTTGCCGCGACGGGTCAGGTACTTCTGCACGTGCTGTGCCGCTTTTTCTGTCAACGTAATTGCCATAGCGTCTTCGCCGCGCCCCGCGCCGTCCGGTCGGGCTTTCGCCCAACCCTTGCGTCGCGACGCAACCCTGTTGCATCCAAAATCGTTAGTCCCGCGGCGCCGCACCCGTGGGTCCGGCGCCGTTCTGCGTATGCCCCGCGCGCCGCTCAGGCCGCGTCGGCCTTCGCTTGCGTCGTGTGACGCTCACGGTAGTCGGCGACCGCTGCCTTGATCGCGTCTTCCGCGAGGATCGAGCAGTGGATCTTCACCGGCGGCAGCGCCAGTTCTTCGGCGATCTGCGTGTTCTTGATCGAGAGCGCCTGGTCGAGCGTCTTGCCCTTCACCCACTCGGTCACGAGCGAGCTCGAAGCGATGGCCGAGCCGCAGCCATACGTCTTGAACTTCGCGTCTTCGATCACGCCGTCCGCGCCCACGCGGATCTGCAACTTCATCACGTCGCCGCATGCCGGCGCGCCGACCATGCCGGTGCCCACCGCGTCGTCGTCCTTCGCGAACGAGCCCACGTTACGCGGGTTTTCGTAGTGGTCCAGAACCTTGTCGCTATATGCCATGATCACACTCCTTCAATTCGTTGGCCGCGCTGCACTCAGTTTTCTGCCTGTTGCGCTGCGGCCGGGTCGATGTTCGCTGAACGGCTGCGCGCTTTAGTGCGCCGCCCACTGGATGGTCGAGAGGTCGATGCCGTCCTTGTGCATTTCCCACAGCGGTGAGAGGTCGCGCAGCTTCGCGATCTTCGACTTCAGCAGGTTGATGACGTAGTCCACATCCTGTTCGGTCGTGAAGCGGCCCACCGTGAAGCGGATCGAGCTGTGCGCCAGCTCGTCGTTGCGGCCAAGCGCGCGCAGCACGTACGACGGCTCCAGCGACGCCGACGTGCACGCCGAACCCGACGACACCGCCACGTCCTTCACCGCCATGATCAGCGATTCGCCTTCGACGAAGTTGAAGCTGATGTTCAGGTTGTGCGGGACACGCTTTTCCATGTCGCCGTTCACGTAGGTTTCTTCGATCTCCTGCAGGCCGCGCAGGAGCTTGTCGCGCAGCATGCGCACGCGCTCGTTTTCCGTCGCCATCTCTTCACGCGCGATGCGGAACGCCTCGCCCATGCCGACGATCTGGTGCGTGGCGAGCGTCCCCGAGCGCATGCCGCGCTCGTGACCGCCGCCGTGCATCTGCGCTTCGATGCGCACGCGCGGCTTGCGACGCACGTACAGCGCGCCGATGCCCTTCGGGCCATAGGTCTTGTGCGCCGAGAACGACATCAGGTCGACCTTGAGCTTCTGCAGGTCGATGGGCGCCTTGCCGGTGGACTGCGCGGCGTCGACGTGAAAAATGATGCCCTTCTCGCGGCAGATCTCGCCGATCGCCTCGATGTCCTGAATCACGCCGATCTCGTTGTTCACGTGCATCACGGAAACGAGGATCGTATCGGGGCGCAGCGCGGCCTTGAACGCCTCGAGGTCGATCAGACCGTTCTCGAGCACGTCGAGATACGTGACTTCGTAGCCTTCGCGCTCGAGCTCGCGGCAGGTGTCGAGCACGGCCTTGTGCTCGGTCTTCACGGTGATGATGTGCTTGCCCTTGCTCTTGTAGAAGTGCGCGGCGCCCTTGATCGCGAGGTTGTCCGATTCGGTCGCGCCGGAGGTCCAGATGATTTCGCGCGGGTCGGCGTTGACGAGCGCCGCGACCTGCTCGCGTGCTTCCTCGACGGCGCGTTCGGCGGCCCAGCCGTAGGCGTGGCTGCGCGACGCCGGATTGCCGAACTGCTCGCGCAGATACGGAATCATCTTGTCCACCACGCGCGGGTCGACGGGCGTCGTCGCGCTGTAATCCATGTAAATGGGCAGGTGGGGAATGTCGTTATTCATCTATCGCTCCGGGGAATCTTTGTGCTGCGCTGTACTGTGTATTGCTTCATGGCGGCTCACGAGCCACTTATGAGCCGTTCATGAACCCGCCATGTTGAAGATCGAGTTCGGCCCGAGCGGCACCGCCCGCACGGGCTCGACCGCCGGCGTTTCGGCACGGCGGTCGCGCAGGACGGCGGGCGCGGCGCCTTCGCGGGCGCGCTGCTTGTCCACCAGGTCCTTGAGCGACACCGAATCGAGGTACTCGACCATCTTCTGGTTCAGCGTCGACCAGAGTTCGTGCGTCATGCAGTGGCCGTCGTGCTGCTTGGTGCCCTCGCACGCGCCCTTGCCACCGCACTGGGTGGCGTCGAGCGGCTCGTCCACGGCGATGATGATGTCCGCAACCGTGACGTCCTCCGCGCGGCGCGCGAGGTTGTAGCCGCCGCCCGGCCCGCGGACCGATTCGACGATTTCATGACGGCGCAGCTTGCCGAACAGCTGTTCGAGGTACGACAGCGAAATGTGCTGCCGCTGACTGATACCCGCAAGCGTCACCGGGCCCTGCTCCTGGCGCAGGGCCAGGTCGATCATCGCCGTGACGGCGAAACGGCCTTTGGTGGTGAGTCTCATGATGTAGGGGAACCGCAAATCTCGACAATTTTCGTCAAGTATAAATACATGACTAGTTTAGTCAAGTATCCGTACCGTGATTCGGGTTATTAGGCGTGTTGCGAATAGCAACGTTGACGCAATGCCTGCATTCGGTCGGTGCCGCCAAACCGGGTC
The DNA here is from genome assembly GCF_035501035.1 of Paraburkholderia sp. Taxonomy (GTDB): domain Bacteria; phylum Pseudomonadota; class Gammaproteobacteria; order Burkholderiales; family Burkholderiaceae; genus Paraburkholderia. Next base: position 2,168 of record NZ_DATJWR010000382.1, on the reverse strand, counting down.
GCGCCGCTCATTTCAACCCACGAGTTGTGGGCGCAATGCAGCGAGCAGGCCCGCGCAGGCGGCCTCGCACTGATCGAGCACCGTGTCGAAGCCGGCGTCGCCGCCAAAATAAGGGTCGGCGACCACGCGCGATTCGCCCTGCGGCGCGAATTCCATCAGCAGACGGATCTTGTCGCGCCCGGACGCCGGACAAACGCTGTGGAGCGCGGTGACATTGGCGTCGTCCATCGCCACGATCAAATCGAAACGGCCGAAATCCGCGGCTTCGATCTGCCGGGCGCGCAAACGCGCGAGATCATAGCCGCGCAGACTGCCCGCACGCTGGGCGCGCTCATCGGGCGCTTCGCCGATGTGCCAGTCACCCGTGCCCGCCGAATCGACGTCGACACTGCCCGTGAGCCCCGCTTCGTCGACGAGACGCCGCATCACGGCCTCGGCCGTGGGCGAGCGGCAGATATTGCCAAGACAAACGAAACAGACGGAAACCTTTTTCATCGTGGGACGCTGGAGCACCGGCCGGCGTTCCGCGCGCGGCAGGCGATCCGGAATTATACAAAGCGCGCGAAACGCGCGCTGCGCGGCCTGATCGCTTTCGGGACTCCCCGGCTCGCCGGAAGGCGCTGCCGCTGTGTCGCCAGAATGACCATCAGATAGCGTTCGATTGCGGCAGCGTCGCCACGCCGCGCATGGCCTTCACGGGCGCCTTGCCTTCGCTGCCCACGAGCCCGTACGACACGGCGCGCGCAAGCTCGGCCGTAACCTGCTCGGCGGCGAGCGGCATTTGCTGCTCGGCGGTTTTCCATGCATGGACCCATGCGATCGCCGCGAGCGGCACGATCAGCGCCAGCGGCCAGTACACCGTTATTTTCTTTCTCATGATGCGATTCTCTCGACTGTGGAGCGATGAGTGCGGGCGCACTATCGCCAGTCGAGATGATATAGAGAGTCGCAATCAGGAAAAACCCGCCCAAGACGAACACACTGTTGCTCCAAGCTAAATAGTTGGCGCGGAGAACTTGACCGAAACGAGGGCATCAGGCTTTTTCGGGCCGCCGGGTCGTGTCCAGATGCGTGTGCCGTGCCGCGTACAACTCGCGGAACGTGCGCCCGACCGGCGCGGGCATGTCGCGCCCGTTCGTCCAGCCGCGCGCGAGTGGCAGCTTGCGGATGACCCGCGCCGGCCCGCCCATGCGCTCCAGCACCCGCACGCCAAGCTTCGTGAGCAGCGCGTAGGCGCGCGGATGCAGCGCAAACCAGCCCCACGCCGCCAGCGCCGCGCGCTCACCCCAGGGGCGCAGATGCCGCTCCGTCTGCTTCTCGCGCAGCTTGCGCAGCAGGTCGGAAAGCGGAATGCCTACCGGGCAGACGCTGTTGCACTCGCCGCAGAGCGTGGCGGCCTGGGGAAGATCGAGCGCCTTGTCGATGCCGACATAGCTCGGCGTCAGCACCGAGCCCATCGGCCCCGGATAGACCCAGCCATAGGCGTGGCCGCCCACCTTCTGGTAGACCGGACAGTGGTTCATGCACGCGCCGCAGCGAATGCAGCGCAGCATCTCCTGGAATTCGCCGCCGATGAGCCCCGTGCGGCCGCCGTCCACGAGCACGACATACATGTGCTCGGGGCCGTCCTGGTCCTCGGGCCCGCGCGGCCCCGTCAGCATCGAGAAGTAATTCGACGTGGCCTGCCCCGTCGCCGAGCGCGGCAAGAGACGCATGGCCGTGGCAAGGTCTTCCAGCGTGGGCAGCACCTTCTCGATGCCGGTCACGGCCACGTGCACACGCGGCATCACCGTGCACATGCCCTCGTTGCCCTCGTTCGTCACCAGCACCACCGAGCCCGTTTCCGCGACGAGGAAGTTGCCGCCCGTCACGCCCATGTCGGCCGAAAGAAAATGCGGCCGAAGGACCTCGCGGGCCTCGCGCGTCATGTCGGGGATTTCGGTCAGGCGCGGCTTGTCGTGCGTCCTCGCGAAGAGGTCGGCGATCTCGTCCTTGTCCTTGTGGACGACGGGCGCAATGATGTGGCTGGGCGGCTCGTTGTCGTTGATCTGCAGGATGTACTCGCCCAGATCGGTCTCGATCGGCGCAACGCCGGCAGCGGCCAGTGCCTGGTTGAGCCCCGCTTCCTCGGAAAGCATCGACTTCGACTTGGTGGCCTTGCGCACGCC
>NZ_DATJWR010000381.1:0-16302 GCF_035501035.1 Paraburkholderia sp. | reverse complement strand
GCGTGCAACTCGTACAACATCAACACCGTTGCGGCCGGCTGTTCGATCGAGTTCCTGCGCCCGGTCCTGCGCGACGAGGTGTTGACCGCCGAAGCGGTCGAACAGGTGCTATCGGGACGCAACGGTGTCTACGACATCCGTGTGACGAACCGGGCTGGCGAAACCGTCGCGCTTTTCCGAGGCAAGTCCGCGCAGATTCGCGGCAATGTCATTCCAGTCGCATCGTGAACCGGGTTTCCCCTGCTCGATTCCCTACCCTTCACGAATACAGTTCTTAAGGTCCAGGAGACACCCATGACTACCACGCTGCCGCTCGAACCCATCGAAACCGCGAGTCGCGACGAGCTTGCGGCGCTGCAACTCGAGCGCCTGAAATGGTCGCTGACCCACGCCTACGAAAACTCGCCGGTCTACCGCCGCAAGTTCGACGAGGCGGGCGTGCACCCTTCGCAGGTGCAGTCGCTTGCCGATCTCGCGCGCTTCCCGTTCACCACGAAGAAGGACCTGCGCGACAACTATCCGTTCGGCATGTTCGCGGTGCCGCAGGAGCAGATTTCGCGTATTCATGCATCGTCGGGCACGACCGGCAAGCCGACCGTTGTCGGCTACACGGCGCGCGACATCGACACTTGGGCCAATCTCGTCGCGCGTTCGGTGCGCGCATCGGGCGCGCGCCGCGGCGACAAGGTTCACGTGAGCTACGGCTATGGGCTCTTCACGGGTGGCCTCGGTGCGCATTACGGCGCGGAGCGCGCGGGCCTCACGGTGATTCCGTTCGGCGGCGGCCAGACCGAGAAGCAGGTCCAGCTGATCCAGGACTTCCGTCCCGACATCATCATGGTCACGCCAAGCTACATGCTCGCGATCGCCGACGAAATGGAGCGCCAGGGTATCGATCCGGCAACCTGCTCGCTGCGCATCGGCATCTTCGGTGCGGAGCCGTGGACCAATGACATGCGCGCGGCCATCGAGCAGCGCATGGGTATCACGGCCGTCGACATCTACGGCCTCTCCGAAGTGATGGGCCCGGGCGTGGCCTCGGAGTGCGCGGAGACGAAGGACGGCCCGACGATCTGGGAAGACCACTTCTACCCCGAGATCATCAACCCGGAAACGGGCGAAGTCCTGCCCGACGGCGAATTCGGCGAACTCGTCTTCACCTCGCTCACGAAGGAAGCGCTGCCGATCGTCCGCTACCGCACGCGCGACCTCACGCGCCTCTTGCCAGGCACCGCACGCACCATGCGTCGCATGGAGAAGATCACGGGCCGCTCGGACGACATGCTGATCATCCGCGGCGTGAACGTCTTCCCCACGCAGATCGAGGAACTGCTGCTCAAGCAGCCGGCGCTCGCGCCGCACTACCAGATCATCCTGACGAAGGAAGGTCCGCTGGATGTCATGACGCTCAACTGCGAGCCCTGCCCCGAAACCGCGCCCGACTACGGCGCGCTCGACGCGGCGAGCAAGGCGCTCGCCTACGACATCAAGGCGCTGATTGGCGTGACTTGCAAGGTGAACGTACTGGACGTGAACGGCATCGAGCGGTCGGTGGGCAAGGCCAAACGCGTGATCGACAAGCGGCCGAAATAATCGCGGGGCCACTCACCTCGTGCTCAAGCAAAGAGCCGGCATGTGCCGGCTCTTTTCGCTTCACGTGGGCGGTAACACGTGCAACACGCAGGATCACGAATTCGGGAACAGCAGCCACATACGGCCGCCCTGTTTCATCTTCCCGGCCAGATCGCCGGCGTCGTCGCCCAGGCCCCAGAAGTAGTCGGCGCGCACGCTGCCCTTGATCGCCGTGCCCGTGTCTTGCGCAAACACGAGCCGATTGAGCGGCGTATTCGTGAGCGGCCGGGTGGTCTGGAGAAATACCGGCGTGCCGAGCGGGATCGACGATGGATCGACGGCAATCGAACGCTCCGGTGTGAGCGGCACGCCGAGCGCGCCGATCGGGCCATCGGCCCCGCCCTGCGCGTCGCCTTCGGACGCCGCCATCTCCCGGAAGAACACGAAGCGCGGATTGGTGTCGAGCAGCGCATCCACGCGTGTCGGGTTTGCGCGCGCCCATGCCTTGATGCCCTGCATGGTCGCCTGAGCCGGCGTAATCTCGCCGTGATCGAGGAGCCAACGGCCGATCGACCGGTATGGCTGGTTGTTGGTGCCGCCAAAGCCCACGCGCATGACGCTGCCGTCTTCCATCACGACACGCCCCGAGCCCTGCACCTGCAGAAAGAACGCCTCGATCGGGTCGTCGACCCAGACGAGCTCGTTGCCGTTGAGGACGCCCGCGCGCTCGAGTTGCGCGCGCGGCGGCAAAGCCGCGCCAGCGCGATAGCCGGCGGGCCAGCGATAGAGCGCGGTCTGGTAGATGCCGTGACGCGTGCGCGAACCATGCAGCAGCGGTTCGTAGTAGCCCGTCACGAGACCGTCGAGCGTGCCGTCGTTGTTGGCGAACTGATAGGGCGTGAAATACGTTTCGAAGAATGCGCGCGCGCTGGAGGCATCGAGATCGTCGAGCTGCGATGCGGCCGCGCAGGCGCGCTGCCAGCGCGGATCGCGCGCGAGGCGCGTGCAGTTCGCACGCAGCGCTGACGTCACACCGATCAGCGAGTCCTCTTGCCAGCCAGGTACCTGCTGCCACGCGACGGGCGTGAGGCGCTGCGCCGCGAGCTGCGAGGGCAGCGCGGGCGCGCCCTTGGGCGGCGCATTGCGCACATAGCCGGGACCGCCGCACGCGGCAAGCAAGGCCGCCAGCGAAACGGCGCCGAGCCAGCCACCCAGCCAGCCGCTGGCGCGCCGAAGCGTCGAGCCTGAGATACGGCGTCTCACCCGAGCCCGATATCGCGAATCTGTAAATTGCGGAATTACCGCGGGATCACGCCCGCAATCCAGGCCAGAATCGAGGCCAGATTCATGCATACAATGTTGGCTCTCGATGGATGCCGCCATGTCAGATCTGCTCGACGAATACCCGATGCTCATATTTGGTCTGGAAGCGCTCCTTGCGCTGTTCCTGCTGGTTTTCATCGTTGTGTGGACCGCGTCGGGCAGGAAGAAGCGAGCCCCGCACGACGATCGGCGTCAGGACTAGCAGACCCCAAATTCGCGCGACGGTTCAATGCAACGTGCGCGGCATACGCAGCACGAATTCGGGAACGGGGGCCTCGAAGCGCTCGGCGTCTTCCGCCACGCAGAAGTATTCGCCCCGCATGGTGCCCACGGGCGTCGCGATCACGGCCCAGCTCGTGTACTCGAACTGCTCGCCGGGCTTCAGAAGCGGCTGGTGGCCGACCACGCCGAGCCCCTTCACTTCCTGCACGTGATTTTCGCTGTCGGTGATGACCCAGTGGCGCGCGATCAGCTGCGCACTCACCTGGCCGGTATTGCGGATGGTCAGTGTATACGCGAAGGCATATTGCCGGCGCTCCGGGTCCGATTCTTCGGCCAGGTAGCGCACCTGCGACGTCACGCTGAATTCGTACTGGTTCATCCTTGTTCCAATCGCCCGGGAACGGCAGCTGAGTCGGATTACTGAAACGCCCGCACAGCAAGGCGCCCGCGAATACGCCGCAATGCGCGGCACATGGATTGGCATTCTGCTTGATGCGACGGGCACCCGCAACCCGGCACGGCCCGCGGCGCCTGCCACAACTGGCCGAACGGCCAGCGCGTGTGCTGCACGCGCCGCGCGTCCGGCGCCCCGCCCCAGTAACGGTAAAATACGGTTTTTCCGACAGCTTTCCGATTGCCGCCATGACGCAATTCCGCATCGCCCCCAGCATTCTCTCCGCCGACTTTTCGCGTCTTGGCGAGGAAGTCCGCAACGTAGTCGCGGCCGGCGCCGACTGGATCCACTTCGACGTGATGGACAACCATTACGTGCCGAACCTCACCATCGGGCCGCTGGTGTGCGAGGCGATCCGCCCGCACGTGAACGTGCCCATCGACGTGCATCTGATGGTGCGCCCGGTCGACCGCATCGTGCCCGACTTCGCCAAGGCCGGCGCGAACCTCATCAGCTTCCACCCGGAGGGCTCGGACCACATCGACCGCACGCTCTCGCTGATCCGCGACCACGGCTGCAAGGCTGGCCTCGTGTTCAACCCGGCCACGCCGCTCAACTACCTCGACCACGTGATGGACAAGCTCGACCTCGTCCTCATCATGTCGGTGAATCCGGGCTTCGGCGGCCAGTCGTTCATTCCCGAGGCGCTCAACAAGCTGCGCGAGGCGCGCGCGAAGATCGACGCCTATACCGCGCGCACGGGGCGCGAAATCCATCTGGAAGTGGACGGCGGCGTGAAGGTCGACAACATCGCCGAGATCGCGGCGGCCGGTGCGGACACCTTCGTGGCCGGCTCGGCGATCTTCGGCAAGCCAGACTACAAGGCCGTGATCGACGAGATGCGCGCGCAGCTCGCGACGGTGGCCAACGCACGATGAGCACCACAGCGCTCAAGCTCAACGCGCCGCGCATCGAAGCGGCGCTGATCGACCTCGACGGCACGATGGTCGACACCGCCGACGACTTCGCCGCCGGCCTGAACGGCATGCTCGCGCAGCTCGACGCCGAGGAAACCACGCGCGAAGAAGTCATGGACTATGTCGGCAAGGGCTCCGAGCACCTGATCCGCAGCGTGCTCGCGCCGCGCTTTGCCGCCGATGACGCCCAGTCGCGCTTCGACGAGGCGCTGGCGCTCTACCAGGACGAGTACGCGAAGATCAACGGCCGTCACACGCATCTTTATCCGGAAGTGGAAGCGGGTCTTGCAGCGATGCGCGGCGCAGGCATCAAGCTCGCGTGCGTGACCAACAAGCCGTACCGCTTCGCCGTGGAGCTGCTGCAGCAATACGGTCTCGCACACTACTTCGAAGTCGTGATCGGCGGCGACAGCCTGCCGAAGAAAAAGCCCGATCCGCTGCCGATGCTCACCGCGTGCGAGCGCCTGGGCGTGAAGCCCGAGGCAACGGTGGCGATCGGCGATTCGGAGAACGACGCGATCGCGGGCCGCGCGGCGGGCATGGCCACGCTGACCGTGCCCTACGGCTACAACCACGGCCAGCCTGTACAAAAAATTCAGTCGGATGGTATAGTTGCCACGCTACTCGACGCCGCCAAGGCGCTCGTAGCACACAATGATCTGACTTAAGTTCTCAACTGAACGTCAACTTTCCTCATGTTTCTGAATAAAAAACGGAGTCTGAGCAGCATCGACCGGGGAGCCTGGCCCTGGCGTCGCTGGTCGCGCTAACCTCTCCCGAGGTTCGCTGAAGTCGCGCGCAAGCCCTTCTTCAGCCCCGTTTTTTACTTCGCTGCGCACTCGCGCGTGTCTCGACACTAAACTGTTGCGGTAACCCGTCGGTTCGTCTGGCCGTTGGCTTTCGTGCTCCCTTGCTGTGTTTCGTCGTTTCCGGCGATGCATGCGGGGCGCGAGCAGCTACGCCTCACCTTCCGTCGATCCACCGCACGACGGCCCGGCAAGCGCTTCGGCACTTGCGCGATTTCGGGCCGCACGAGCGAGCGCCAGCGGCCATCAAGCACTCAAAACAGAAGCCATCGCGCTCATCGCGCGCCCTTTTTTGAGCCGCACTGGGCCCGCACCCGACGCCGCGACCGGCAGCACGAACAGGATCGGAACATGACCGAACTCGAATTCCAGTCCCTCGCCAACGAGGGCTACAACCGCATCCCGCTGATCGCCGAGGCGCTCGCCGATCTCGAAACGCCGCTCTCGCTGTACCTTAAGCTCGCGCAGCCCGAGCGCGGCGGGGCCAACTCGTTCCTGCTCGAATCCGTCGTCGGCGGCGAACGGTTTGGGCGCTACTCGTTCATCGGCTTGCCCGCGCGTTCGCTGCTGCGCACGCGCAATGGCGTATCGGAAGTCGTGCGCGACGGCCAGGTGATCGAGACGCATGACGGCGACCCGCTCGAATTCATCGCGCAGTACCAGGCGCGCTTCAAGGTCGCGCAGCGCCCGGGCCTGCCGCGCTTTTGCGGCGGTCTCGCAGGCTACTTCGGCTACGACGCCGTGCGCTACATCGAGAAGAAGCTCGCCGACACCTGCCCGCCCGACGACCTCGGTCTGCCCGACATCCAGCTGCTGCTGACCGAGGAAGTCGCCGTGATCGACAATCTCGCCGGCAAGCTCTACCTGATCGTCTACGCCGATCCGCAAACGCCCGAGGCCTACACGAAGGCCAAACACCGCCTGCGTGAATTGAAGCAACGCCTGCGCACGACGGTGCAGCCGCCCGTCACCTCGGCGAGCGTGCGCACCGAGACGTTCCGCGAGTTCAAGAAGGACGACTACCTCGCGGCCGTGCGCAAGGCGAAGGAATACATCGCCGCGGGCGAGCTGATGCAGGTGCAGGTCGGCCAGCGCCTCATCAAGCCGTATCGCGACAATCCGCTTTCGCTGTACCGCGCGCTGCGCTCGCTGAACCCGTCGCCGTACATGTACTACTACAACTTCGGCGAATTCCACGTGGTGGGCGCGTCGCCTGAGATTCTGGTGCGCCAGGAAAAGCGCGGCGAGGACCGCATCGTGACGATCCGCCCGCTCGCGGGTACGCGCCCGCGCGGCAATACGCCCGAACGCGACGCCGAACTCGCGACCGAACTGCTCAACGATCCGAAGGAGATCGCCGAGCACGTCATGCTGATCGACCTCGCGCGCAACGACGTGGGCCGCATCGCCGAGATCGGCTCGGTGTCCGTGACCGACAAGATGGTGATCGAGAAGTACTCGCACGTGCAGCACATCGTGAGCTCGGTGGAAGGCAAGCTCAAGCCCGGCATGAACAACTTCGACGTGCTGCGCGCCACGTTCCCGGCCGGCACGCTCTCGGGGGCGCCGAAGGTGCGCGCGATGGAGCTCATCGACGAGCTCGAACCCGTGAAGCGCGGCCTCTATGGCGGCGCGGTCGGTTATCTCTCGTTCAACGGCGAGATGGACCTCGCGATCGCGATCCGCACCGGCCTCATCCACAACGGCAATCTGTACGTGCAGGCCGCGGCGGGTGTCGTCGCGGATTCGGTGCCCGAGTCCGAATGGCAGGAAACCGAGAACAAGGCGCGCGCCGTGCTGCGCGCCGCCGAGCAGGTGCAGGACGGCCTCGACAGCGACTTCTGAGCGGAGACAAGACCATGTTGCTCATGATCGACAACTACGATTCGTTTACCTACAACATCGTCCAGTACTTCGGCGAGCTCGGCGAAGACGTCCACACGTATCGCAACGACGAAATCACCATCGACGAGATCCGCAAGCTCAACCCCGAGCGCATCTGCCTCTCGCCGGGACCGAGCAACCCGCAGCACGCGGGCATCACGCTCGCGGTGCTGCGTGAATTTTCCGGCCAGATTCCGATTCTCGGCGTGTGTCTCGGCCATCAGGCCATCGGCGAGGCGTTCGGCGGCCGCGTGGTGCGCGCGAAAACCATCATGCACGGCAAGGTGAGCCAGATCGAAACCGACTGCAAAGGCGTGTTCGCCGATCTGCCGAAGCACTTCAACGTCACGCGCTATCACTCGCTCGCCATCGAGCGCGAGTCGCTGCCCGACTGCCTCGAAGTTTCGGCGTGGACCGAAGACGGGGAAATCATGGGCGTGCGTCATCGCGAACTCGCGGTGGAAGGCGTGCAGTTCCATCCGGAATCGATTCTCTCGGAGCACGGCCACGCGCTCTTCGAGAATTTCCTGAAGCAGACGAAGGCGGCCACCACGTCGCGCGGCGCGTAAAAAGAACGGAGGCGACATCATGATTACCCCGCAAGAAGCGCTGCAACGCACGATCGAACACCGCGAGATCTTTCACGACGAGATGCTCCACCTCATGCGCCTGATCATGCGCGGGGAGCTTTCGCCCGTGCTCTCGGCCGCCATCATCACCGGCCTGCGCGTGAAGAAGGAAACCATCGGCGAGATCACCGCCGCCGCGACCGTGATGCGCGAATTCGCGAATCACGTTGAGGTGAAAGACAACTCGAACTTCATCGACATCGTCGGCACCGGCGGCGATGGTTCGCACACCTTCAATATTTCCACGGCTTCGATGTTCGTCGTCGCCGGCGCGGGCGCGAAGGTCGCAAAGCACGGCAACCGCGGCGTGTCGAGCAAGTCGGGCAGCGCCGATGTGCTCGAAGCGCTCGGCGTGAACATCGACCTGCAGCCGGACCAGGTGGCCGCGTCGATCGCCGAAACGGGCATGGGCTTCATGTTCGCGCCCAATCACCATCCGGCGATGAAGAACATCGCCGCGGTGCGCCGCGAACTCGGCGTGCGCACGATCTTCAACATCCTCGGGCCGCTCACGAATCCGGCCGGTGCGCCCAACCAGTTGATGGGCGTGTTCCATGCAGACCTCGTCGGCATTCAGGTGCGAGTGATGCAGCGCCTCGGCGCAAAGCACGTGTGCGTGGTGTACGGCAAGGACGGCATGGACGAAGTCTCGCTCGGTGCGGCCACGCTCGTGGGCGAACTGAAGGACGGCGAAATTCGCGAGTACGAGATCCACCCCGAAGACTTCGGCATGCAGATGGTCTCGAACCGCACGCTCAAGGTCGAAAACGCCGACGAATCGAAGGCGATGCTGCTCGGCGCGCTCTCGAACGAGGCGGGCGTGGCGCGCGAGATCGTGGCGCTGAACGCGGGCACGGCGCTCTATTCGGCGAACGTCGCGAACTCGATCGCCGATGGCATCGCGCTTGCGCGCGAGACCATCGCGAGCGGCCGCGCGCGCGCCAAAGTCGATGAACTGGTACGCTTCACGCAACAGCTCAAGCGCTGATCGATGCCGATCCAGCACCGTTTTAAGCCTGATTTTTGCCCCGATTTTTGCAGATACCCATGAGCGACATCCTCGAAAAGATCATTGCCGTGAAGCGCGAAGAAGTGCGCGCCGCGGAGCAGAGCGCCCCGCTCGAAGAACTGCGCCTCGAAGCGAGCGCGCGTGACCTGCGCGATTTCGTCGGCGCACTGCGCGCGAAGCACGCAAACGGCCAGGCAGCCGTGATCGCCGAAGTGAAGAAGGCGAGCCCCTCGAAAGGCGTGCTACGCGAGAACTTCCAGCCCGCCGAAATTGCGCGCTCGTACGCTGAGCACGGCGCGGCCTGCCTCTCCGTGCTCACCGATGTGCAATTCTTCCAGGGCAGCGTCGCGTATCTCGAAGCGGCGCGCGCCGCGTGCAACTTGCCGGTGCTGCGCAAGGACTTCATCGTCGATCCGTACCAGATCGTCGAAGCGCGCGCGATGGGCGCCGACGCGATCCTGCTGATCGCCGCCGCGCTCGAACCGGGCCAGATGCGCGATCTCGAAGCGCTTGCGCATTCGCTCGGTCTCGCGGTGCTCGTCGAAGTGCACGACCGCGAAGAGCTCAAGCACGCGCTCACGCTGAAGACGCCGCTCATCGGCATCAATAATCGCAATCTGCGCACCTTCGAAACCACGCTGCAAACGACCATCGACATGCTCGACGACGTGCCCGAAGACCGCATCGTCGTGACCGAGTCGGGCATTCTCTCGCGCGCGGACGTCGAGAAGATGCGCGCGCTTTCGGTGCATACGTTCCTCGTTGGTGAGGCGTTCATGCGCGCGGAACAGCCGGGCGTGGAACTCGCGCGCATGTTCTTCTGATTGCATGTAGGTAAAAAGCGACGATGGGTATCGAACGCGAAATCAAGCTCGCGCTGCCGAGCGGCCAAGTGGATGCGGCGCTGCGTCTCATCGGGACGCGCGCCGGCGCGCCGGGCCGCGCGCTGCGTCTGGAGAACATCTACTTCGACACGCCGGCGCTCACGCTCGCGCGCGCAAAGAGCGCGCTGCGCCTGCGCCGCACGCCCGATGGCTGGCTGCAGACGTTCAAGACCGTGGGCGTGGCGCAAAACGGGTTGCACGCCCGGCACGAATGGGAAATGCCGGTGGCAGGCGAGGCGCTGGAAATCGAAACGCTGCTGCACGAGTGTGATGAATCGGGCGTTGCCACGGCACTCTCGGACGCGGCCACGAATTTGATCGCGCTCTTTCGCACCGACTTCACACGCACGCTCTGGACGCTCGAAGTCGATGGCGCCCAGGTGGAAGCGGCGGTCGATCAGGGCGAGATCACCGCAGAGGTGAACGGTGAAGCGCGCAGCGCGCCGATCTGCGAAATCGAGCTTGAACTCAAGCGCGGCGACGATGCCGCCTTGCACACACTCGCAGCGGAACTCGCGAAGGCACTGCCGGGCCTCGCCCCCGACGACATCAGCAAGGCCCAGCGCGGATATAAGCTGCGCGAAGGCTGAGCGCAGCGCGACGCGGCGCTTGCGCGTCGCGCGCATGGGTACGTTACGGATGCGGAACGGACACGCGCCTGGACGCGGGGCCGATACGGACGCACGCGCATGGACGTGGTGCGGGCACGAATAACGCACCCGCAAGGACGCAGTGCGAGCACCGAAACGAACACGCGCCCTAACCCATCCGCGCGAGATCGCGCACCCAAACGGCGCTGTTAGTTGCACGAACATGCACGAACAGCGCCGATGCCACAAACACCCGCACTTACGCGCCCGCGCCGGATTGAATCGCGGCGCGATTGCTGCGACACTTGCCGCCCATGACCTCCACGAAACGCACGCGTGCCGCGATGCCGGTGCAAGCCTCGCTCTTCGACGACGAGCTGCCCGACACCGCGCAAGCCACGCTCGACGAACCGCCTGTGCCCGAAGTCGATCCGCGTCAGATCACGATTTTTTCGCTCTTCGACAACGACGAATTCCCAGCGCCCGTCCGCCCGCCCGTCGAGATGTCCGCACAAGCCATGTCCAACGAATCCGCTGCTCCCGCGCTCGCGCCCCAAACCGTTCGCCTCGAAGACCAGTTCGACGCGCTGCCTGATGCGTGGCGCGAGCTGCTCGCGCCCTTCATCGCAAGCGCTGACTACGCACCGCTGTGCCGCTTCGTCGACAACGAGCGCGCCGCCGGCAAGACCGTCTACCCCGCCGATGTATTCCGGGCACTGCGTCTCACCTCGCCCGACGAAGTGAAGGTCGTGATCCTCGGCCAGGATCCGTACCACGGCGAGGACCGCGGCACGCCGCAGGCACACGGCCTGGCCTTCTCCGTGCCGCCCGCGGTGCGTCCGCCGCCGTCACTGCGCAACATCTTCAAGGAAATCGCGGCGAGCCTCGGTATCGAAGCGCCGTCGCATGGCTGCCTCGACGCGTGGGCGCGCCAGGGCGTGCTGCTCCTGAACACGGTACTGACCGTCGAGCGCGCAAATGCGGCCAGCCACGCGAAGCGCGGCTGGGAACGCTGCACCGACACGCTGATCCACGAACTCGCCACGCGCCACGAGCATCTCGTCTTCATGCTCTGGGGCGCTCACGCTCAAAACAAGCGCGGGCTGCTGGGCAGCGGCGAGCACTGCGTGCTCGAAGCGCCACACCCGTCACCGCTTTCGGCGCATCGCGGCTTTCTCGGCTGCGGCCATTTCGCGCAGGCCAACGATTATCTGAAAGCGCACGGCCGGCAGCCGATCGACTGGCGCTTGCCGCAGGAAGCTGTCGTACTCGCCTGAGCGCCGCCGCATGGCGTCGCCGCGCGAAGCGCAAGTCGCAAGGTAATCTGCAATAAAAAACGCCACGAAATTGCTTTCGTGGCGTTTTGCCTTTCTATAGCCGCCGATCGCGGCCGAGTGCAGCCAATCGCAGCCTTACGCCGCGGCGATCGCCTCGCGTGCGCTCGCGAGCGCTGCGCTTGCCGCGTCCGGGCCCATGGCCAGGCCTTCGGCGTAGATGAAGGTCACGTCGGTCATGCCGAGGAACCCGAGGAACGACTTCAGGTACGGCGTCTGGCTGTCGTGCGGGGTGCCTTGATACTTGCCGCCGCGCGCCGAAACCACGAACACCTTCTTGCCCGTCACGAGGCCTTCCGGACCGTTCGCGGTGTAGCGGAACGTGATGCCGGCGCGCGCGATCCAGTCGAAGTAGGTCTTGAGCTGCGACGAGATGCCGAAGTTGTAGAGCGGCGCACCGATCACGACGATGTCCGCGGCCTGCAGTTCCGCGATCAGCGCTTCGCTGCGCGCGGAGGTCGCCTGCTGCTCCGGCGTGCGCTGCTCTGCCGGCGTGAAGAACGCGCCGAGGATGGCGTCGTCGAGGTGCGGCAGCGGCTCGGCTTGCAGGTTGCGCGTGACAACATTCGCACCCGGATGCGATTGTTGCAGCTTGGCCGTCAATTCGTTGACGAGCAGCGTCGACTGGGCGCCTTGCGAGCGGGCGGCGGAATTGATTTGCAGGATCGTGGTCATGGTGGCTCCTTCGGGGGTCTCTGTTGCGCAACGTTGCGCGAGTGAAGGCATTGTGTTTTTTTACCGCGCCGCGAAAAAGTAGTCCGCCGATGACGGATTGTTGCAGTGATAGAACAATCGCCGGCATGAAAAACGGCGCGGTGAACATCACCCGCGCCGTCTTTCGTCGCGCCGCGCAGCGTGTGCGAGGCGCGCAGTGCGCTCAGGCCGCCAGCCAGCGCTCGCGCAGGGCGCGCACGGCCGCGCGCTTGTCGCCGGCGGTGAGCTTGTAGCGCGTGACGTCGGGCGCATCGAGAGTCAGACGCGCGACGCGCAACTCGTCACGGCGGAAAGCGTGAATTTCGACCTTCGCGCCCGGCTGGTAACGCGCAAGCAGTGTGTCGAGATTCCCGCCCGTCACGCGCAGGCCGTCGAGCGCGATGAGTGCGTCGCCGGCCGAAAGCCCGGCCTTCTGCGCCGCGCCGCCTTCGTAGACGACCGCGAGCGTCGCCTCCGCGCCGCCGCGCAGGCGCGCGCCGAGCGCAGGTCTCGCGCCCCGCTCGGGCTCGCCTTCGAGCGTCACGCCGAACGGCTCGAACAATGCCGCGAGCGGCAAGTCACGCGTGCCGCGCACGGCGTCGCTGAATAGCGCGCCCAGTTCCACGCCCGTCGCCTCGGCAATCAGCGCCTCGACGTCGTCCTCGCCCACGCCCACCGGCTTGCCGCGATAGAAGTCGCGCCCGTAGCGCTGCCACAGCAGGCGCATGACGTCGTCGAGTGATTTGCGGCCGTTCGTTTCGGCGCGAATGGCGAGATCGAATGCGAGCGCCACGAGCGAGCCCTTCGTGTAGTAGCTCACGATCGCATTCGACGCGTTCTCGTCCTGGCGGTAGTACTTCACCCACGCATCAAACGAGCTTTCCGAGACGCTCTGCTTCAGACGCCCGGCGCCGCGCTGCACGCCGCCGATCGTCTTGCCGAGCAGACCGAAATATTCGTCTGCGGAAATGAGGCCGCTGCGCACGAGCATGAGGTCGTCGTAATAGGACGTAAAGCCCTCGAACAGCCACAGGAGCGAGGTGTAGTCCTCGCGCGTGAGGTCGTACGGCACGAACGCTGCGGGCTTGATGCGTTTGACGTTCCAGGTGTGGAAATACTCGTGGCTGCACAGGCCGAGATACGTGCGGTAGCCTTCGGACGTCTCCGGCTTGCCCTTCACCGGCAGGTCCGTGCGATTGCAGACGAGCGCCGTCGAAGCGCGATGCTCGAGGCCGCCGTAACCGTCGCTCACGGCCTGCGTCATGAACACGTAGCGTTCCATGGGCGCGCGCTTCGTGCGCGGCTCGAAGAGCGCGATTTGCGCCTCGCAGATCTTCTTCAGGTCGGCAGCGAGACGCTCGCTGTCGAGCGCCACCACGCGGCCCGCAATCACGATGTCGTGAGGCACGCCGTGCGCCTTGAAAGTCGCGAGCGTGAATTCGCCGAGCGTGACCGGATGGTCGATCAGTTCGTCGTAGCCCGCGGCCGTGTATTCGCCAAAGCCGTAGCGCTTGGTGCCGCGCGCCTCGGCGAGCGCCGTCGCGACGCGCCAGTGACGAAACGCATGGCCGTCGGGCCGCTGGATGTCGACCACGTGTTGTGCCTCCTCATGGCCGAGCGCGGCGAGAAACACGCTCGTGCCGTTGAAGAAGCCCACGGTGTCGTCCAGATGGGCGGCGCGCACCGAGAGATCCCATGCATAGACCTCATAGCGCAGCGTGAGCGCGCCCTTCACCGGCGCGGCATGCCACGAATGCTTGTCGGTCTTCGTCACGCGCACCTTGCGGCCCGCGTCGTTGAAGGCGCGCAGCGTGACGATGTTGCGCGCGAACTCGCGCACCATGTAGCTGCCCGGAATCCACACGGGCAGCATGAAGGGCTGACCCTCCGGCGCAGGATCGGCGACTGTGAGCGTCACCTCGAAAAGATGCGCGGCGGGGTTCTTCGGGACGATGGTGTATCGGATCGGCTTCATCGGCGGGACGGGTGAGAGGTTCGGTCAGCGGACGCGGAATGCGATTACAGCATGCGCAGCGGGCACCGCCAATCGGTGCAAAGAGCCGCAGCAGAGGGGCGACGCGCAAAGGCAGCTGGTGTAAAGCGGATGTCTGGCGGCAGGCGAAAAAAGCGGCTGACCGCTGACAAAAAAGGTATCGGCCAAAAACGCACCGGCCGCGAAAGCGGCCGGCGGATTCAGGCGTTGCTTCAGTGTGCGGCGCTCAGGGCGCTTTCGAGCCGGTCGGCGCTGACCGCGCCCGGCAGCCGCCTGCCATCGGCGAGGATGACGGTGGGCGTGCCCGTCACCCTCATCTTCGCGCCGAGTGCGAGATTGCTGTCGATCGCAGCCGTATCGCAGGTGCCGGCGGCCGTGGGCGCCTTGCGCTCGACCATCCATGACTCCCACGCCTTCGCGCGGTCAGACGAGCACCAGATCTGCTTGGCCTTCTCGGTCGAATCCGGCGAAAGAACCGGGTACAGGAAGGTGTAGACCGTCACGTTGTCGATGGACTTGAGCGTGGTTTCGAGCTGATGGCAGTACGGGCAGTTCGGGTCGGAGAACACGGCCATCTTGCGGCTGCCGTTGCCCTTCACTACCTTCACCGCGTTCGCGAACGGCAGGCTCGCGAAGTCGACCTTGTTGAGCTCGGCAAGGCGCGCCTCGGTCAGATTGCGATGCGCCTTGGTGTCGATGAGCTCGCCATTGAGCACGTAGTCGCCGTTCGCGTCGCTGTAGACGATCTGCGTGCCGAGGTTGATTTCGTAGAGGCCCGGCATCGGCGCTTTGGTGATGCCCTTGATGTCGCTGGCGTCGATGCCGAGGCGCGATTGCAGCGCCGACTTGATCTTGTCGGTGGTCTGGTCGGCCTGGGCCGAGCAGCCGAGCGCCGAGGTGACCGCCGCGATGACGAGCGCGGCAATGCGCGGGGTGAAGTGTCTGCGCGTTTGCATGGGGTGCATTCCTGATTCGGGCGCGCCGCGCGAAGGCGGCGCGCGCAAAGTTCCGTTGGGTGACCGGGGCGGTGGCGTGCACGGCGAGCGCTGCCTCACCCGGCACCGCAGGGGCGAATACGTCCATTCTAAGCTGCACCGGGCAACAGGCAACAAAATGCCCGCACGAAGCCGCCCCAGCCGCCCCGCCGCCGCTAGCCGAGTGCCGAGGCCACGAGCCAGCGCTTGACGAGCGGCTGCGCGCCGACGAATGCCATGCCCGTGTTGCGCACCACGCGCGCGAGCGTGCCGGGAATCGAGAACAGACGTTGCAGGCTGTCGGTCGCGACGACGAGCTTCTGGATGTCCTCGCGGCGGGCGCGCTCGTAGCGGCGCAGCAGCACGATGTCGCCCAGGTCGCGAAACGCCTCTTTCTGCGCGATCACGTCGACGAGCGCGGCGACGTCGCGCAAGCCGAGGTTCACGCCCTGGCCGGCAAGCGGGTGGATGAGATGCGCAGCGTCCCCAATCAGGGCCACGCGCGGCGCGACGAGCCGGTCGACCGTTTGCAGCGAAAGCGGAAAGCCGCGCGCGGGCGTCACGCATTCGAGCGCGCCAAGCTGGCTTTGCGAGACGCGCTCGACTTCGGCGGCGAGTGGCTCCGGGTCGAGCTTGAGCAAGGCGTCGGCGTGCTCCGTCTGCGCCGACCAGACGAGCGAGACGTGCTGCTCGGGCAGCGGCAGCAACGCGATGATCTCGCCCTCGCGGAACCACTGGTACGCCGTCTCGCCGTGCGGCTTTTGCGCGCGGAAATTGGCGACCACGCCCGTTTGCCGGTAATCGCGCCGCTCGACTTTCGAGCCGATCTGCGCGCGCACCCACGAGTGAGCGCCGTCCGCGCCGATCGCGAGATCGGCCTCGATCGTGCGCCCGTTCGCGAGGCCGATGACGGCCGCGTCGGGATTCACGTCGAGCGATTGCGCGCGCGTGTCGATCCATGTGAGATTGGGCTGGAAGTGCAGCGCGGCGTCGCGCGCGCGCTCGACGACCGACGACT
>NZ_DATJWR010000380.1:0-14652 GCF_035501035.1 Paraburkholderia sp. | reverse complement strand
AAGGGCGCGACCCCGGCGACCTGCCGACCATCGAGGACGCCCTGGCGCTCCAGCTGATTCGCGAGGCGGTAGCCGCGAGCCATACCTGAGCCCGTGCAGGCGGCGGCGCGCGCCTTCGCCGCGCCCCGCCCTTAGCGCCCTCTCGCGGCCGCTTTAGCCGGCGAGCGGCCGGTAGTCGGCAAGAAAGCGCTTGAGGATGCCGGTCGAATAGGTGCCGGCGATATCGGTGAGAAAGCTCGCGAACGAGGTGCTCGCGTGTTCGTCGGCGGTATCGGAGATCGTGCGCACGACCGCGCACGGCACCTCGTACTCGTGGCAGACCTGGGCAATCGCGGCGCCTTCCATCTCGACTGCGAGCGCGTCGGGCAACTGCGCGCGCAACGCACCCACCGCCGTGGCGCTCGCCACGAACTGGTCGCCACTGATGACGAGCCCGCGATGCACCTGCGGCAACGCGCTCGCGAGGCGCGGCAGCGCGGCCTTGAAGCGCTCGGCCAGCACGCCCCCTTCCTCGGCGATGAAGCGCTCGCAGGCCACGGCGAGCGCTTCGGCCAGCGCGTGGTCGGCGTCGAAGCGCGAGCGCGCGAGCAACGGAATCTCGTGGCGCGGGAAGAGCGGCTCGGCGTTCATGTCGTGCTGGAGCAGCGTCTCGCCCACCACCACGTCGCCGACATGGACGCCCGGGCCGACGCCGCCCGCCACGCCCGTGAAGACGATGGCCTCGACGTCGAACGCATGGATCAGCGCGCTCGCCGTGGCGGCCGCCGCGACCTTGCCGATGCGCGCGAGCGTCACGACGCAGGGCGCGCCGTGCACGGTGCCGAGGTGATAGTCGCGCCGGCCGAGCGTGCGCGTGGTCACGCCCGATTCGGCCTGCATCGCGGCGATCAGGTCGCCGAGCTCTTCGGGCAGCGCGGCCAGCACGCCGAGCGGACGGGCGGCCGGGCCGCCCGCGTGGGTCGAGAGATTCATCGCTTGTGGGTTTCCCGTGTGGTTCGTCAAAGGCGGCGCGCGCTCATTCCACCGGCTGCAGCTTCGCGACTGCCAGCGCGAGCCATTTCTCGCCGTGGCGCTTGAAGCGCACCTGCGCCTTGGCGTCGGTGCCGCTACCTTCGAGCGCCGTGATCGTACCTTCGCCGAACTTCGTATGGAAGACACCCTGGCCCACGCGAAAGCCGGTTTCGGCCGCGCGCTGCTCGTTGGCGAACGAAGGCAGCGGCGTCTTGTCGGCAACGTAGGCATCGCGCTCGCGGCTGCCGCCGCTGCCACCACCATTGCTACCACCGTTGCCGGGCCGCCCGAACCAGTCGCGGCCCCAGCCGGCGCTGTCCGAGCGCCCGCCCCAGCGCGAGCCCGCCTCGACCTTGGGCGTGAGCCACTTCAGCGTTTCCTGCGGCAGCTCGTCGAAAAAGCGCGAGCGCACGTTGTAGCGCGTCTGGCCGTGCAGGAGACGGCTCTGCGCGAACGAGAGATAGAGCCGCTCCTTCGCGCGCGTGATCGCCACGTACATGAGCCGACGCTCCTCCTCGAGGCCGTCCGCCTCCATCGCGCTGTTCTCGTGCGGGAACAGGCCCTCTTCGAGACCGGTGATGAAGACCGCCGTGAATTCGAGCCCCTTCGCGGCATGCACGGTCATCAGCTGCACGGCGTCCTGGCCCGCCTGCGCCTGGTTGTCGCCGGCTTCGAGCGACGCGTGCGAGAGAAAGCCCGCGAGCGGCGTCATGAGGTCGGGATTCTGCGCGGGGTCCGTGATCGCGGGCGCATCGAGCACTTCGATCTCGCCGTCCTGCGAGACGATCTCCGGCAGCGCGCTCGCGCCGGGCCGCAGCGGGATCGAGCGCGCGGGCGTGTCGAGCCCGTAGCCCGCCTCGCTCACGAACGCCGTGGCCGCGTTCACGAGTTCCTGAAGGTTCTCGAGACGATCCTGGCCTTCACGCTCGTTCTGGTAGAACTCGGCGAGACCGCTCATGCGCACCGTGTATTCGACCGTTTCCGGCAGGCTCATCTGCGCCGTCTCGGCGCGCATCTTCGCGACCAGGTTCGCGAAACCGCCGAGGCTCGTCCCGGCCTTGCCCGTGACGTACGGAATCGCCGCGCCCATCGAGCAGTTGTAGAGGCGCGCGGCATCGGCAAGCTGCTCGATCGAGCGCGCCCCAATGCCGCGCGCCGGAAAGTTCACGACGCGCGCGAACGCGGTGTCGTCGTTGGGATTGTCGATGAGGCGCAGATACGCGAGCGCGTGCTTCACTTCCTGGCGCTCGAAGAAGCGCAGGCCGCCGTAGACCTTGTACGGCACGCCGGCATTGACGAGCGTGTGCTCGATCGTGCGCGACTGCGCGTTGCTGCGATAGAGCACCGCGATCTCGTTGCGCGCGAGCCCCTGATTGATGAGCGCGCGGATTTCCTCGACGATCCAGCCCGCTTCCTGCGAATCGGTCGCCGCCTCGTACACGCGCACCGGCTCGCCATGGCCCGCATCCGTGCGCAGGCTCTTGCCGAGACGCCGCGAGTTATGGGCGATCAGGTAATTCGCCGCATCGAGAATGTGGCCGTGCGAACGGTAGTTCTGCTCGAGCTTGATCAGGTGCTTGACGCGAAACTCGTGCTCGAAGTCGCGCATGTTGCCGACGTTCGCGCCGCGGAACGCGTAGATCGACTGGTCGTCGTCGCCCACCGCGAAAATCGCGTTGCCCGGGCCCGCGAGCAGCTTGAGCCAGGCGTACTGGAGCTTGTTCGTGTCCTGAAACTCGTCGACGAGGATGTCGCGAAAGCGCGCCTGATAGTGCGCGCGCAGCGGCGGGTTGTACGCGAGCAGTTCGTAGCAGCGCAGGAGCAGCTCGGCGAAGTCGACCACGCCTTCGCGCTGGCACTGCTGGTCGTAGGCTTCGTAGAGCTCGACGAACTTGCGGTTGAAGTCGTCGCTCACGTCCACGTCCTTCGGCCGCAGCCCCTGCTCCTTCGCGTTGTTGATGAAGTACTGCAGGTTCTTGGGCGGGTACTTCTCGTCGTCGATGTTCAGGCCCTTCATCAGGCGCTTGATAGCCGAAAGCTGGTCGGCCGTATCGAGGATCTGGAAGGTCTGCGGCAGGCCCGCGTCGCGGTAATGCGCGCGCAGCATGCGGTTGCACAGGCCGTGGAAGGTGCCGATCCACATGCCGCGCGTATCGATGGGCAAGAGCGCCTGCAGGCGCCCCAGCATTTCGCGCGCGGCCTTGTTCGTGAAGGTCACGGCGAGGATCGTGGCGGGCGAGGCCATGCCCTGCTGGATCAGCCACGCGATGCGCGTGATGAGCACGCGCGTCTTGCCGCTGCCGGCCCCGGCCAGAATGAGCGCCGGCTCGTTGGGCAACGTGACGGCGGCGAGTTGTTCGGGGTTCAGGTTCGCGAGCAGTTCGGGCATGGGCGAAATAGGGACGTGACTCAGGGGCGGAACTTAGGGGCGTAACTCAGGGCGTAATTCAGCGACCTGATGCATGAGCCTGATTCAGGGGCGTGATGCAGCAACGCAACCCTGGGGCGTAATACAAGGGCATGACCCGAGGGCATGACCCAAGGGCGTCCCCCCGGGACGAGGCGCGCTTCAACGGCACGCCGATGAATGGCAGAGCGCCATTATAAGTGCGCGCGCACGCGGCGGCTCGCGCGGCCGGGACATGGCGGCGGCGCCTGTGCGTCACACCCGCGCCACGCCTGCCCCTCGCTTTTGCCCGGCCTGCCTTGGTCCGTGCGGCGGCCTGGGCGGCACTTCCCCTTATAATCGAATGTTTCCGCATCCTTTTTTCGGCAGATTCCACCCATGAGCGACAGCACGCTAGCGAAAAGCTTCGAGCCCCAGACGATCGAGGCCCATTGGGGCCCCGAATGGGAGCGTCGCGGCTACGCCGCGGCGACCTTCACGCCCGGCCGCAACAACTTCTCGATCCAGTTGCCGCCGCCCAATGTCACCGGCACGCTGCACATGGGGCACGCGTTCAACCAGACGATCATGGACGGCCTCGCGCGCTACCACCGCATGCTCGGCGAGAACACGCTGTGGGTGCCGGGCACCGACCACGCGGGCATTGCCACGCAAATCGTCGTTGAGCGCCAGCTCGACGCGCAGAACGTCTCGCGCCACGACCTCGGCCGCGAGCAGTTCGTCGAGCGCGTGTGGGAATGGAAGCAGCAGTCGGGCTCGACGATCACAGGCCAGGTGCGGCGGCTCGGCGCCTCGATCGACTGGTCGCGCGAATACTTCACGATGGACGACAAGATGTCGGCCGCCGTGCGCGACGTGTTCGTGCGCCTCTACGAACAGGGCCTGATCTACCGCGGCAAGCGCCTCGTGAACTGGGACCCGGTGCTGCTCACGGCGGTCTCCGACCTCGAAGTGGCGAGCGAAGAGGAAAACGGCAACCTGTGGCACCTGCGCTATCCGCTCACGGACGGCTCGGGCCACCTCACGGTCGCGACCACGCGCCCGGAAACGATGCTCGGCGACACGGCCGTGATGGTCCACCCGGAAGACGAGCGCTATGCGCACCTGATCGGCAAGACCGTGAAGCTGCCGCTCGCGGACCGCGAGATCCCCATCATCGCCGACGAATACGTGGACCGCGAGTTCGGCACGGGCGTCGTGAAGGTCACGCCCGCGCACGACTTCAACGACTACCAGGTGGGCCTGCGCCACGGCCTGCCGATGATCGAGATCCTCACGCTCGACGCGAAGATCAACGAAAACGCGCCTGAAAAGTACCGTGGCCTCGACCGGTTCGAGGCGCGCAAGCAGGTGGTCGCCGACTTCGAGGCGCTCGGCCTGCTCGACTCGGTGCAGCCGCACAAGCTCATGGTGCCGCGCGGCGACCGCACGGGCGTGGTGATCGAGCCCATGCTCACGGACCAGTGGTTCGTGGCGATGAGCAAGCCCGCGCCCGAGGGCACGTTCAATCCGGGCAAGTCGATCGCCGAAACCGCGCTCGACGTGGTTCGCAACGGCCAGATCAAGTTCGTGCCGGAGAACTGGACGACCACCTACTACCAGTGGCTCGAGAACATCCAGGACTGGTGCATCTCGCGCCAGCTCTGGTGGGGCCACCAGATCCCGGCGTGGTACGGCGAGAACGGCGAGATCTTCGTCGCGAAGAGCGAAGAGGAGGCTCGCGCACAGGCCGAAGCCCGCGGCTACAAGGGCGCGCTCAAGCGCGACGAAGACGTGCTCGACACATGGTTCTCCTCGGCGCTCGTCCCGTTCTCGTCGCTCGGCTGGCCCGAAGAGACGCCGGAGCTGAAGGCCTTCCTGCCCTCCTCCGTGCTGGTCACGGGCTTCGACATCATCTTCTTCTGGGTGGCGCGCATGGTCATGATGACCACGCACTTCACCGGCAAGGTGCCGTTCGAGACCGTGTACGTGCACGGCCTCGTGCGCGACGCCGAGGGCCAGAAGATGTCGAAGAGCAAGGGCAACACGCTCGACCCGATCGACATCGTCGACGGCATCGACCTCGAAACGCTGGTCGCCAAGCGCACCACCGGCCTCATGAACCCGAAGCAGGCCGCCACCATCGAAAAGAAGACGCGCAAGGAGTTCCCGGACGGCATTCCCGCCTTCGGTACCGACGCGCTGCGCTTCACGATGGCCTCGATGGCCACGCTCGGCCGCAACGTCAACTTCGACCTCGCGCGCTGCGAGGGCTATCGCAACTTCTGCAACAAGCTGTGGAACGCCACGCGCTTCGTGCTGATGAACTGCGAAGGCCACGACTGCGGCTTCTCGAAGCCGGGCGCGTGCCAGCCGGGCGATTGCGGCCCCGGCGGCTACACGGACTTCTCACAGGCCGACCGCTGGATCGTTTCGCTCCTGCAGCGCGTGGAAGCCGAAGTCGCGAAGGGCTTCGCCGACTATCGCTTCGACAATGTGGCCAATGCCCTGTACAAGTTTGTTTGGGACGAATACTGTGACTGGTATCTGGAACTGGCGAAGGTGCAGATCCAGACCGGCACGCCCGAGCAGCAGCGCGCCACGCGCCGCACGCTGTTGCGTGTGCTGGAAACGGTCCTGCGCCTCGCGCACCCGGTGATTCCTTTCATCACCGAGGCGCTGTGGCAGAAGGTGGCGCCGCTCACCGACGCGTATCCGCAAGGCGCGGCCGAGGGCGAAGCATCGATCATGGTGCAGCGCTACCCGGTGGCGGAACCGAAGAAGATCGACGAAGCCGCGGAACAGTGGGCCGCCGACCTGAAGGCCGTGATCGACGCCTGCCGCAATCTGCGTGGCGAGATGAACCTCTCGCCGGCAACGAAGGTGCCGCTGCTCGCAACCGGCAACGCCGCGCGCCTCGCGACGTTCGCGCCCTATGCCCAGGCGCTCGCGAAGCTCTCGGAGGTGCAGATCATCGCCGACGAAGCCGCGCTCGACGCTGCCTCGGCAGGCGCGCCAGTTGCTATCGTCGGGACGGACAAGCTCGTATTGAAGGTGGAGATCGATGTCGCCGCCGAACGCGAACGCCTGTCTAAGGAAATCGCCCGACTCGCCAATGAGGTGACGAAGTGCAAGGCAAAGCTCGGAAATGACAGTTTTGTTGCAAAAGCCCCGCCGGCAGTCGTTGAGCAGGAACAGAGAAGGCTGGCAGAATACCAGGCAACGCTGGACAAGCTGACCGCGCAACTCGCGCGGTTGCCGGCCTGAGAGCCAGTTCGGCAAACAAGGCTGTAACGCATGGCGCCGCGCATGGCGTCATGCAGGCACCAGGAGAGGGATTAAAGACATGCTAAAAGTGACAAAAGCGGTATTCCCGGTCGCGGGCCTCGGCACGCGCTTCCTTCCGGCCACGAAGGCAAGCCCGAAGGAAATGCTGCCCGTCGTCGACAAGCCGCTCATCCAGTACGCGGTGGAGGAAGCCGTGGCTGCGGGGATCACCGAAATGATCTTCGTGACCGGGCGCAGCAAGCGCGCGATCGAGGACCATTTCGACAAGTCGTACGAGATCGAGGCCGAACTCGAAGCGCGCGGCAAGGCGAAGCTGCTCGAACTGGTGCGCAACATCAAGCCGAACAATGTGGACTGCTTCTACGTGCGCCAGCCCGAAGCGCTCGGTCTCGGGCACGCCGTGCTGTGCGCGGAAAAGCTCGTGGGCGACAACCCGTTCGCCGTGATTCTCGCGGACGACCTGCTCTACGGCACGCCGCCCGTCATGCAGCAGATGGTCGAAGTGTTCGACCACTACCATAGCTCGGTGCTCGGCGTGGAAGAGATTCCGCCCTCGGAAACGGCCTCGTATGGCGTTGTCGACGGCAAGGAGTGGGAAGATTCGATCGTCAAGCTTTCGGGTATCGTCGAAAAGCCGGCGCCCGAAGTCGCGCCTTCGAACCTCGGCGTGGTCGGCCGCTACGTGCTCAAGCCGCGCATTTTCGATCACCTGCGCGCGATCAAGCCGGGCGCCGGCGGCGAGCTGCAGCTCACCGACGCGATCCAGTCCCTGCTCGCCGACGAACAGGTGCTCGCGTACAAGTATCACGGCACGCGCTTCGACTGCGGCAGCAAGCTCGGCTACCTGAAGGCGACGGTGGAGTTCGCGCTGCGTCATCCGGAAGTGGGCGACGATTTCGCCGAGTATCTCCGTACGCGCAAGCCGGTGCTCGAAGGCTAGCCCTTCAGCCTGGCGCCTGTGGCCGGCTCTGCGGTAAGGCGCCTTCGCGCAAACAAAAATGGCCCGCGTTTTCACGCGGGCCATTTTTTATCGGCGAGGCTTTTAGCGCCGGCGCATCAGGAACACGAACGTCTTGTCCTGCTGCGTGCTTTCCACGATCTCGTTGCCGGTTTGCTTCGCGAACGCGGCGAAATCGCGCTGCGAGCCGGGATCGGTCGCGAGGACCTTGAGAATCTGGCCGCTTTCCATATCGGCGAGCGCCTTCTTGGCGCGCAGGATCGGCAGCGGGCAGTTCAGCCCGCGAGCATCCACTTCCTTGTGAACCTGAATCTGCATCGGGGTTGGATCCTTCGGTAAGGCGCCGTTGCGTCCGATGCGACATTTGCAGTTGCGTCGGCACTTGCGTCGGAGGGCGGCGCTGGCAATAGCGTCGATTTTACCGCAGCCACGCCAGCCGCCGCTTGCGCCAGTTCATGCATGGCTCGCCACGGCATCACGGCGATGAAAGCAACACCGCCGCTCCCGACTGCAGCGATTCGCGCAGCGCCTGGCCAATGCGGGTGGCCTCCAGCGCGTCTTCGAGCGTCGCGCCCTGCCCGGCTTGATCGACCCCGCCGGCCCTGCGCGCCGCCACCGCCGCAACGAAGGCCTGCGCCTCGATCAGGAACGCCGCTTCGAAACGCTCGAAGAACGTGGGCGTGCAAGCACTGCGCACGCCAGTCGCATCGTAGATTTCGACGCGGTTCGCGCGCGGTATGTGACCGACCGCGAGCGCACCCGCCGTGCCGATCACCTCGCTCGAAGTGTCGTTGCCGTGCGCCATCGTGCGCGAGGCATAGAACATCGCGAGGCGCCCGCCCTGGAACTCGCAGATCGCCACGCCATTATCCACGTCGCCCGATTCGCGCAGGCCCTCGTGCAGCGCGATCGCGCCCGCGGCATAGACGCGCGTGGCGCGCGGCTTGCCGAGCAGCCACCGCGCGACGTCGATGTCGTGCACCGTGCAGTCGAGGAAGATGCCGCCCGAGCTGGGTGCGAAACGCACGAAGAAGCCCTCGGGATCGTTGAGGTCGCAGGTTTGCGAGCGCACGAGAAACGGCCGGCCGATCTGACCTGCCTGCACCTTTGCATAGGCGTCCTGATAACTCGGGTCGAAACGGCGCATGAAGCCGATCGTCACCAGCCGGTCGTCATGGCGGCGCGCCACGTTGACGACGCGCTCGCATTCGGCCACGTCGAGCGAGAGCGGCTTCTCGCAGAACACATGCTTGCCCGCCTCGAGCGCCTGCACGATTTGCTGGGCGTGCAGCGCCGAAGGCGTGACGAGCCACACCGCATCGACCGAGGCATCGGCGAGCAGGTCGGCGTAATCGCCATAGAGGCGCGCGGCCGGCAGCGCCTCGCGCGCCCACGCGAGATCCGCTTCGAGCGGACTGCACGCCGCCGCGAGCGTCGCGCCCGGCACGCGATACGCCAGATTCTGCGCATGCCGCCGCCCCAACCTTCCGAGTCCCGCCACGCCCACGCGCAACGGCTGGGCACGATCGATTGCCTGCATCCTCGCTCTCCTGGCTTGTCCTGCGCTTGAACGGGTGGGTGGTTTGCCGCTCAACCGCCCAGCGTCACCACACGGCCCTCGCGCCACGACAGCGCGGCGGCTTCGGCCAGTTCGAGCGCCTTCAGGCCGTCGGCGACGGTCGTGCGCACCGGCACGCCGCACGTGAGCGCCTCGTGGAAATGCGCCATCTCGCGCGCGTAGGCCGCGCGGTAGCGCTCGAGGAAAAACGCTTCGGGCACGTCCTGAGCCACCGAGGTCTTCGACCACGCCACCACTTCGGTCGGGCGGATATTGCCGGCCTGCAGCATGCCCTCGCTGCCGAGAATCTCGAAGCGCTGGTCGTAGCCGTAGGCCGCGCGCCGCGCCGTGTTGATCTGGCAGAGGCGCCCGCGCTTCGTGCGGATCGTCACCGCCGTCGAATCGATGTCGCCCGCTTCGGCAATCGCGGGATCGGAGAGGCAGCTGCCCGTGGCGTGCACGGTCTGCGCTTCGTCGTCGAGGATCCAGCGGAAGATGTCGAAGTCGTGGATCAGCATGTCCTTGAAGATGCCGCCCGAACGCAAGATGTAGTCCACCGGCGGTGCGCCCGGGTCGCGGCTCGTCACGATCAGCATTTCCGGCGTGCCGATCTCGCCCGCGTCGAGGCGCGCCTTGAGAGCGGCAAACGTGGGATCGTAGCGGCGCTGAAAGCCGATCATCGCGACCACGCCCGCGCGCTCGACTGCTTCGGCACAGGCGCGCGCGCGCTCGATCGTGAGATCGACGGGCTTCTCGCAGAAAATGTGCTTGCCCGCCGCCGCGGATTTCAGAATCAGTTCGGAGTGCGTATCGGTGCTGGAACAGATCACCGTGGCGTCGATCGAAGCGTCGCCGAATGCGCCGTCCACGTCGGCCACCTGCGCGCCGTGCTGCGCGGCGAGCGCGGCGGCCGCCTCGCGGTTCACGTCGACCACGTACTGGAGGCGCACGCCCGGCTGGCGCGCGAGATTGGCCGCGTGAATGCGGCCAATGCGCCCCGCGCCGAATACCGCCACATTCAACGTCCTGCCCGTGCTGGCTCCACTAGTCATCGTATCCTCCGGTATCGGTCGATTCTTCCACGTTGAGTTCGAGCCGGTACGCAAGCGCGATGAAGAGCGCCTGGCACAGGCAAAAGGTGCTCGTGAGCGAGCGGAACGCAAATGCGCTCCCCTCTTTCACGTAGAGTTGCGCGTTCGCGTGGCGCGCGAGCGGCGAGAGCTGGCTGTCGGTGATGACGAGCGTCTTCGCGTGATGCTGCTGCGCCACGCGCAGGCAGTACTGCGTTTCCTTGCCGTAGGGCGCGAAGCTGATGGCGATCACCACGTCGCCCTTCTTCACGCTGCGAATCTGCTCGTGATACATGCCGCCGAGGCCCGAGACGAGATGCACACGCTTTCTCGTGTGCTGCAGCGCGTAGACGATGTAGCTCGCCACCGGAAACGAGCGGCGCACGCCGATCACGTAGATGTTGTCCGCCTGCTCGAGCATCTTCACGGCCTCATCGAACTGCGCGCCGTCGAGGCCGGCTTCGAGCTCGTCGAGGCCGCTGCGGCATGCGCCGATGAACTCGCGCGCCACGGCGCCGCCCATGTCGGGGCTCGCCTTGCCTTCCTTCGCGTCGATCAGCTGACGAATGCGCTGCTGGTAGCTCGTGGCCGATGCGCCCTGCCCCGCATAGGCCTGGCGAAACACGGCCTGCAAATCGGAGAAGCCCGAGAAGCCGAAGCGCTGCGCAAAGCGCACCACCGCCGAAGGATGCACGCCGCAGCTCGCGGCGATGTCGCTCGTGCGGTCCATCATCACGCTGGCGCGGTGCTGCTCGATATACGTCGCGATGGTCTTCAACTGCCGCGGCAGCGCTTCGTAATCCTGCGCGATGCGCTGCATCAATTCGTCTACGCCCGCTACAGCGTCGGTTGTGTCATCCGCCATGATCGTTTTTCCTTGCTGGTTGCCGCACTGCCGCAAAGCCTTGCCACGCCTGGCTTGCGGCCAGATACAACGGCATGCCGTCGGAGCCGATTATAGGCAGCGTCTCTGACGAATGGAACAGATTTTCTATTTTTATTTGCAATGAAATTTCCGTTGCAACTCGCGTGGCGATGTCCTAATCTTGTCCATGAGCGTGGCGGCTGCGGCGCTCACCCCAAGAACGAACGACAGACCGAGAAAGGTGGAGACAATGACACAACGCAAGGGCAAGACCATTCTCCGAAGGTTGGCCGCAGTGCTCGCGCTGGCAGCGGGACTGAGCGGTATGAGCGTGCTGGGCGCGCAATCGGCGCAAGCCGCTCCGGACGCGCACTTCGTGCTGATCAGCCACGCGCCCGATTCCGACTCGTGGTGGAACACGATCAAGAACGCCATCAAGCAGGCCGACGACGACTGGAACGTCGAAACCGACTACCGCAATCCGCCCAACGGCGACATCGCCGACATGTCGCGTCTCATCGAACAAGCCGCCGCGCGCAACTACGACGGCGTCATCGTCACCATCGCCGACTTCGACGTGCTCAAGAGCGCCATCGGCAAGGTCACGCAAAAGAAGATACCGCTCGTGACGATCAATTCCGGCACCGAGGAGCAAAGCGAGCAGCTCGGCGCAATCATGCACGTGGGCCAGCCCGAATACGTGGCGGGCCACGCCGCCGGTGAAAAGGCCAAGGCCGCCGGCGTGAAGACGTTCCTGTGCGTGAATCACTTCGCAACCAACGCCGTCTCGTTCGAGCGCTGCCGCGGCTTTGCTGATGCGCTCGGCGTGGACTACAAAACCTCGACCATCGACTCGGGCCAGGATCCGACGGAAATCCAGTCGAAGGTGAGCGCGTATCTACGCAACCATCCGAACACGGGCGCGATCCTCACGCTCGGCCCGGTGCCGGCAGCCGCCACGCTCAAGGCGATCGACCAGATGGGCCTCGCGGGCAAGATCTACTTCTGCACGTTCGACTTCTCGGACGACATCGCCAAGGCGATCCGCGCGGGCACGATCCAGTTCGCGATCGACCAGCAGCCGTATCTGCAGGGCTACATCCCGGTGGCCGTGCTCGCGATCGTGAAGAAGGATCACACGACCGACCCGGTGAAGATCCGCCAGATCCTCGAAGCGAATCCGAAGTTCAAGCAGCGCCTCGAAACCTATGGCCTGCAGCCGTCGTACGGCCCGAAGAATATCCGCTCGGGCCCGGGTTTCATCACCAAGGAAAATCTCGACAAGGTCGTGAAGTACGCGGGTCAATACCGCTGATTCGCGAAGCTCTTTCGTCAGCCACGCGCGGCGGCGGCTAGCATCTTCCGATGCTCCATCGCCTCTCGCCAGCCTCGCCGCGCGCCGTTCACCGTGTTGCCTTCACCGTATAGCCATCGCTTGCGGGGAATGCGCACGGGCATCAGGGACCAGAGCAAGCGCGAAATCGCCAACTCCGGTCGACAGCTCTACATGAGACCGGAGTAAGCGCTCAAGCGCCAATTCTGGTCGACAAAGGAGACATCATGGGTGTAGCCGGCAAGCACTATCCCTCGCACGCACAGGACAGCGGCGCTCAAGACCCAGCCACGCCGCAACCGTCGCAGGCGGGAGCCGCGCAAAGCGACGAGCGCGTGCGCCGCGAATCGTGGTTCGGCCATCTGCTCGGCCGCCCCGAATTCGCCGCGATTTCCGGCACCGTGCTCGTCTTCGCCGTGTTCGCGATCGGCGCGGGCGGCTCGGGCATGTTCGATCTCGACGGCGTGATGAACTGGTCGCAGGTCGCCGCATACCTGGGCATCCTCTCGGTAGGTGCGTGCCTGCTCATGATCGCGGGCGAATTCGACCTCTCGATCGGCTCGATGATCGGCTTCGCCGGCATGATGGTCGCGATCCCCACCATGTATTTCCACTGGCCCATCGCGCTTTCCATCGTCTTTGCGTTCGTGGGCTGCACCGCGCTCGGCGCGTTGAACGGCTACCTCGTCATGCGCACGCGGCTGCCCTCGTTCATCGTCACGCTCGCGTTTCTCTTCATCCTGCGCGGTTTGACGCTCGCGCTGTCGATCATGTTCGCCGATCGCACGATCGTCTCCGGCGTGGGCGACGTGGCCAAAGCCGACTACGTGACCAACCTGCTCTTTCACGGCACCGCGTTCAAGGGCCTGTTCGTGGCGCTCACGCATATCGGCATCGGCAAGATGCTCGACAACGGCCAGCCGCTCGTGCCCGGCGTGCCGAAGGTGATTCTCTGGTGGTTCGCGCTCACGGCGATCGGCGCGTTCGTCCTCGCCAAGACGCGCTACGGCAACTGGATCCTCGCCGTGGGCGGCGACGCCAACGCCGCGAAGAACGTCGGTGTGCCGGTGAAGCGCGTGAAGATCTCGCTCTTCATGCTGACCGCGTTCTGCTCGTGCCTCTTCGCGGTGCTGCAAGTGTGCGACATCGGCTCGGCCGCGGCGGACCGTGGCCTGCAGAAGGAATTCGAGGCGATCATCGCCGCGGTGATAGGCGGCACGCTGCTCACGGGCGGCTACGGCTCGGTGATCGGCGCGGCGTTCGGCGCGCTCATTTTCGGCGTGGTGCAGATCGGCATCACCTACACGAACATCGATTCGGACTGGTTCCGCGTGTTCCTCGGCGTAATGCTGCTGATCGCCGTGCTCTTCAATCACTACGTGCGCCGTCGCGTCGCGCAATCGTAAGCCGGAGGCCCTCGAAATGTCCGACACGCTCAACACCGCAAACGGCGACACGATTCTCGCGCTCGAAAACGTCAGCAAGTACTTCGGCAAGGTCATCGCGCTCAACGGCGTCACGCTGCGCCTCAAACGCGGCGAGGTGCACTGCCTGCTCGGCGACAATGGCGCGGGCAAATCCACGCTCATCAAGACGCTGGCTGGCGTTCACCAGCCCACGTCGGGTCAGTATTTCGTCGACGGCAAACCCGTGCGGTTCGAGTCGCCGAAAGAGGCGCTCGATCTCGGCATCGCGACCGTCTATCAGGATCTCGCGCTCGTGCCGCTGCTTTCCGTCGCGCGCAACTTCTTCATGGGCCGCGAGCCGCAAAAGAAGCTCTTTGGCTTCATCAACGTGATGGATCTCGATGCGAGCGCAACGATAGCGAAGGACCGCCTCGCCGAAATGGGCATCAACGTGCGCGACCCGCATCAGGCCATCGGCACGATGTCGGGCGGCGAGCGTCAGTGTCTCGCGATCGCGCGGGCCATCCACTTCGGCGCGCGCGTGCTCATCCTCGACGAGCCCACTGCCGCGCTCGGCGTCAAGCAGAGCTTCAATGTGCTCAAGCTGATTCATGCGGCGCGCGCCAAGGGCATCTCGGTGATCTTCATCACCCACAACGTGCATCACGCCTACCCCATTGGCGACTCGTTCACGCTGCTCAATCGCGGCCGCTCGCTCGGCACGTTCACGAAGGACACGATCAGCAAGAACGAAGTGCTCGACATGATGGCGGGCGG
>NZ_DATJWR010000379.1:0-16380 GCF_035501035.1 Paraburkholderia sp. | reverse complement strand
AACCCGCGTCCGCGTCTGCGTGGAGCCTGGGTAACGTCAATTTGACGGTATTTCTGACGGTATACGCGGGCAGATATTGATGCTCGCGTATACCGTCAGCGGCGTTTACGGCCTCTTCGAGGCGGCTTCTTTGCGCCGCATTCGAGTTGTGCCTGGCGGTGAGATTAGCGAGATCTAGGCGCAAGCCCGTTCCTCTAGCGCCGCCCTGACCCACCCGAATCCCACGCGCTCTTGCTCGAGCCGCAACCCGTGACGAATCCGGTTGTCACGCAGGTCGTCAAAGAGTTCGCGCTCTTGCGCTGTGAGTCGCGGCAGATCGCGTATGACCTGATCGCCTTCGTCTCCCCAGAACGTTTCATGCGCCATCAGTGTCGCGCGGTCCATCAAGAACGAGCCGACGTGCCGGAATCGGCAACGCAATTGATCGAGAATGGCAAAGCCGTGCGTGTCGATGTCGCCCCAGTAGTGAAGCGTGCAATCCGTGAGCCATCGCGCTGACTCTAGTGCTTCCCAACCGTAGCCCGCTCCGAAGAGAACGATCGATTGTGGAACGTCCGGAAACGCCAGGAAATTTATCTCGTTCTCTGTAATGAATACATGCCGGCATGGCAGCGCGAGAACCGCGAAGCTGTCGGCGTCGAGTGCGATGTCAGGCCGCGCGGCGCCAGGCAGTACGACGAGGCGCTCGTCGAGCACGCGAAATCGGATACGAGACGGCTTCACACGGAAGCCGTAGCGAGCGGCGAATTGCGTGGTGCCGGTCCGGTTCCCGTCGATTGCCTCGGATGGGAGCACGTGATCGAGCCACTGCGTGAGCACTCCGCGCCGCGCTTCGATGAACTTCGTGTCGACGGCCGCGATTTCCGCTTGCCGTAGGTAGAGGCCCGGACGAGGATGTCCCTCCATCCAATCGACGACTGCCAGCATTCGCTCCCAGTCGCCGGCAAGTTCCAGCGCTTGTAACGGGCGCTGTGCTAGCCACGAGACGAGCTTCGGCTGGCGGGTGCGCGTGATCTCGAGCAGTCGCTCGAATTGCGCGGCCTCGTGGCGCTTGCCGGCGAGCGCTAGCGCATCGTGCAGAGTGTCGACCCAGGCTGCCTGTGGCACTCGCTGCATGCCGAGAATTCGATGATTGATATCGCGCCATTCGATGCGCACGCGCGGTGTGGCCACGAGTTCTGCGATCCATGCGCGCACGGTGTCGAAGCGTTCAGCCAGTTCCGATGAACCAGGCCCTTTTATCCCCAGGCGCAGCGGGAATAGGCCTTCGCCTCCAACGACCAGGCTTCGCAACCATTCGCCACGCTCCCATAGGCGTTGAAGACGTGCCCGCAGATCCGCAGCCGTTGTCCAACTCATCGATCCAACTCCGCCTTGCGTGCGCGATACTCCTCGATCGACAGGTTGCGTAGCTTCGAGGCGCGTCCGCCCTCGTTCTGTACGAATCCGACGCTCGAAACGAACGGTTCGATGATGTGAATCTTCTGAAGCGGGGTGACGATGAGCAGCTGCAAGTTCAGTTTTTGAAATAACGTGAGACCGTACTGCGCGGACTCGTCGGAGCCACGGCCAAAGGCTTCGTCGATGACTACAAAACGGAACGATCGCGAGCGCACGACACCCCATTCGAGGCCAAACTGGTAGGCGAGGCTCGCGGCAAGGATCGTATAGGCGAGCTTTTCCTTCTGGCCGCCGGACTTGCCGCCTGAGTCCGAGTAGTGCTCATATTCGCTGTCGTCTTCGCGCCAGCGCTCGCTGGCGGCGAACAGGAACCAGTTGCGCACGTCGGTCACTTTCGCGCTCCAGCGCCGGTCCTGCTCGGTCAGTCCCTCGCGTCCGCGAAAGCGGTCGATGATCCGTTTGACCTGCATGAACTTCGCTTCCGAGTATTGACTATCGTCCGAGCCGGTCAATTCACCTTCGGTGCAGGCGCGCAGGTCGCCCTGGAATTCGCGGATTTCCGTGTCGGGGCTCGGCTGACTCTCGAGAACGATGTATCGGCCCGCGTTGTAATCGATTTGGCGCAACGATTCGTTGATGCGCCCGATTCGCTCCTTGATCGTCTCGCGCTCTCGCGCAAGCTGCGCGTGAAAGTTGGCGA
This sequence comes from Paraburkholderia sp., assembly GCF_035501035.1. Taxonomy (GTDB): domain Bacteria; phylum Pseudomonadota; class Gammaproteobacteria; order Burkholderiales; family Burkholderiaceae; genus Paraburkholderia. The sequence continues at coordinate 14,279 of NZ_DATJWR010000379.1, read as the reverse complement.
TCTCATTGATCGTATTGACGTTCAGCAACTCCTTGAAGCGCGCTTCGAAGCGCGGCAAGTCGTCGGCTTGCAGCCGCGCGAGCATTTCGCGGTACTCGAACGTTGCTTCGAGGCTCGCATCAAAGTCGGCTGTCTCGAGCTTGTAGGCATTCTTGAAGGCCGCCATGGCCTTGACGATTTTTTCCGCGAGGCGCCCGAGCGTCCTGGTTTCGTTGTCGATGCGCGTTGTCAAGGCCTCACGTACAAAGCGTTCGCGGTTGTCACTCGACTCGACCGAGAGCTGGTGTTCGCCGAGCATCTCCATGCGCAGTGCCTCGATGCGTTTGGCAAGTTCGCTATTTATTTCCACGGCCAGCGCGCGCGTTTCATCGCGCAACGTTTGCGCTGCTTCGCGTTTGGCCAGGATGCCGCCCAGTTCCGAGTCGGTTTCGGATATCGCTGCTTCAGTCGATTTCAATGCCGCTTGTGCAGACTCCAACTGAGTCGTTAGCTCCGCGAGGGCGTCGCTCGCCGTTTCGAGGCGGGCTTTTTCGTCTGTCAGACGCACGATCGCGGCCGCACAGCTTCCCCAGTCGATGTCGCGGAAGTCGACGAACTCGCCGATGCGCGCAAGCGCTTCGAGCTGCTCGCGCACTTTCGCGTGCTCGCTTTGCGCTTCGCCAAGCTTCTCTCCGATCTCGCCCAGACGAACCTCGATAGCGCGCCGTTGTGCTTCGAGCGCAGCGATTTTGGCCACGTTGCTCCAACCGAGCACGTAGCGGCTACGGTCGTCAAGTGCATGGCGGTCGTCCTTTTCGTGACGCTCGCCGGGCGCTTTGGCCTGACCCGAGCGTGTGATCGCGCGCGTCTCGCGCCGAAACTGCTCCTGCGTTTCGCAACATGCGTAGTCGAATCGGCGGCCGATTTCGCGCTCGAGCCAGGTATAGAACGGCGAATCGGGCTTGATCGCGAGCTTGTGGGCGAGCGAGTCGCGGTGCAGTTCGAGGGCTCCAGCTGTGAGCGGGGTGCGCTCCGCGCGCACGCGGAAGTAGACGAGCCGCCCTCGCAGATGAGTGCGATCGACCCAGGCCGCGACGTTCGCATAGTGCTCGTCGGGTACAAGCAGCGACAGGCCAAAGTTGCGCAGCACGCGTTCGGCAGTGCCCTCCCAATCGCGCGCATCCTCGCGCACCTGAATGAGTTCGCCTGCGAATGGCAGGGCGTCTTCCTCCAGACCGAGCGCCGAGCATAGGCTCGCCCGCATCGCGACTTGTTCCTTCGGGATGTTGTTACGCCGGGCTTTCAGGCTTGCGATTTCGTCTTCCAGTAGGTCACGCCGCGCTTTCCCTTCGCGAAATGCCACGCTCCATTCGGTAATCGTATTTTGCTTTTGCGCTTCGTCGTCGACGAGCGAACTGCGTCGTTCGGCCAGGCGCTGGCGCTGGGACGCAAACGATACTTCGTCGGTGACCTCGGCCTCATCGAGCACGGCAACGATGGCGGCATAGCGTTGGGTGCGTTCGCGGCGGCGCGCGCTTTCTCGTTCGTGCTCGCGGATTTCAGCCTCGAGTTGCGCGATGCGATCGCCGCCCTGCTCGGCCACGGCGCGGCGCAGGTCTTCGACGTGCTGGCGCGCCTGGTCGCGCGTTTCTTCGTGCCGCGCCTTGCGTGACGTCGCGCGTGTGCGGTCCTCGTCGAGCAATAGAAGGCGACGCTCGATGAGGCCGAGCTTGAGCCCGGCGAAGTAGGGCTTCAACGCTTCACGGCAGGCTCGCCAGCTATCAAGAGTTTGTCCTTGTTCGCCGTGGCGATCGCAGTCCGCGACGAGCGGTGTCAGTAACTCCACCTGGCTCTTGGCTTTGAGAACCGCCTCATGAGCGCGATTGAGATCGTCGAAGTGGGTGATCAGCGCGTCGACGCGCGGTGCGACGTCGAAGGGCTCAAGCATGTGACTGCGTACAAAGTCGGTCAGATTGCCGACCGACTTCATCGAGACGGTCTGGTGAAAGAGCTCGAGCGCTTGCTCGTTTTCGATCCCGAAGCGCCGCCGGAACCAGGCGCTGTATTTGGGGAAGGTATCCTCGATTTCGGCGCCAAGCCCACGTAGTTTCTTGCGCAACTGGGTGATGTCGGTGCCGAAGCGAGAAAAGTCGGCAGCGATCGAGAGATCGCGTTCGGCGCAGACGAAGAACCGCGCGGGCTGGGCCTGCGCGTCTTTCATCCAGAACACCTGCGCGAGTGTGACGGTCGTATCGTACCCCGCGTTACGGAAGACGCCCAAGACCACCGAATAGCTGTTATGGTCGCGCAGGCTGACGGGCTTTGCGCTCCCCGTCATCTCGTTGCGCTCGGACTTGTAGTAGCCGAGCACATAGGAACGGAGCGTGCGCTCCTTGCTGTCTGCGCCCGCAGCCTTGTTGTAGGCGATCCGCTGCGCGGGCACGAGCAGCGTCGTGATCGCGTCGACCAGTGTCGACTTGCCTGAACCGATATCGCCCGTTAGCAGGCCGTTGCGGCCATTCACCCCCAGGACCCAGATCCGGTCGTCGAACGTGCCCCAGTTGAAGACCTCGAGCCGCTCGAGGCGAAAGCCCGTCAGTGTATCGTCGGCCGAAAAATCGAGGCCAAGCGTGCGTGGCTCATTCATTGCTATCCTCCTGTCGCTCTGAAACCGTCGAGCTGTCCAGGTGTGCTTGGTAACCCGCAAGGCGCGCGTCGAATTCGAGCAGCCATTGCGCATCGACGAAGGCTTTCAGGATGCGCCGCACTTCGAATGCGGGCGGGCCGCCGGTGGTTTTCATCCGGCGCAGGAAACCGAGCTCAATGATCTTGTTCACGTGCGTATCGATCTGGTCGACGAGGCGCGCCTCGTTGGTGCTCGCGGGAAGGAACACGCGCATGAGTTCGACGATCTCTTCGCGCGTCAGGACGAGCCGGGTGTCACCGCCGCCGGCGTCCCATTCCGCGAGCTTTTTTCGCAGCAGCGCGAGCAGCAGGCTCACGGGGAACGAAAGCGGGCGGCGGGCGACGAGGCGCGGCAGCTTTGCCGGTTCGCCGTTCTCGACGTCAGTGTCATGCCCGGAACGGCTTTTCACGAAAGCGTAGCCTTCCGCCTCGTCCACCGCGAGCTCGAGCCCAAGCACGGCAACGTAGTCGCGCACGCGCGCTTGCAATTCGAGCAGCGAGGCCCAGAGGCGCTCGTTTCCGTCGCGATACACCACGCCCTTGAGCAACGTGATTGCCAACGTCGGCAAGTCGTCTCGACCGAGTGTCGAGTCCTTCTGTTCTTCGGTCATCTTTACCGGACGAAAATTACACGCGGCATCCGTGCGCGTTTGATTGTTGTCGCTCCGTCTGCATTGTTCGCTAGCCATTCGATCGTGTCCGAGACGGATTCATCGACAGCAGCTCGAAACGATTCTCCTTCGGCGCTCATTTGCAAATACGCGACGAGTTCGGCAAGTCCGTGTTCGAGCGGCCGCGATTCGACCAACTCTGCGAGCGTCACGTGTGGCCGATCCTGCAGGCATTGGCGGATGTGACTCGCCAGGCGCGCGCGGTCAACGACGATCTGCGCGTAGAGCGCCGAGGCGTCAAGGTCCGCATCGCCGCACTCGAGCGCGACGTTGGCGAAGATGGGGCGCAGCGTCGGGACGTACAGCGGACGTTCCATCGGCAGCTCGATGTCGGCCGAAGCTGTCTCGATCTCGACAATCGCCCCGGCAGGCGGCGTTTCACGTAGCGCAAGCGCCTTGGCTTCTATGCCGCGCAGGATGTCCATGATGCGGCGATTTTCGAGCCAGGCCTGATCGTCGAGGAACCGCCGCAACTGCTGTGAGAGCTGCGCGACCGTGCGCTGCGTGTGTTCGCCTGCCTCGAGCCAGTCGTAGTGGATGCGCCGTGTGCGTGCGCCCGGTGTCATGGTCGCTATGGCGGGGAGGGCGAGCACGCGCTCGAGACGCTCCGAGAGCTCCTCCTGACGGCGGCTCGACATCAGGAAGTCCCAGAACGCCCGGAAGCTGCTGCCTTGATCAGAATCGGCGATTGCGTCCCGCTCGCCCATGATTTCCGCGATGAGCGCGCCCTTCGAGCCCTCCCAGAGCGTGATTCGCTCGCGTACGTGGCGATCCAGCAGCCGGAAGTTCTGCTCGACTTCGCGGAAGTCCGTCAGGAGATCGCGTGCCATCTGGATGAATTGCTGAAAGCGGTCCTTGAGCGCAGCGTCATCTAGCAGCCGAACATCGCCCGCTTCGACCCGAGCGATCTCTTCATCCATCTGGGCGCGCCGTGCACGCAATTCGGCAAGGCGCTTTTCCTGGTCGGGCTCGCTGCCCTCGCTCATCTGCCGCAGCAGTTCGGAAAGCGTCAGCAGGCGCGATTCGGTGCCTACGAAGCTGCGTTCCGTTAGCGTGCCGAGCCATGCTATGGCTTTCTCCGCCGCGGGCGTCAGGTCGAACTGCGGTTCATCCGAACCCTGGCGATAGAATTTTCGCAGCCATCCCTTCTCGGGACTGGCCCAATCGTTCAGGTATTCGAGCGCGTGCTTCGGGAAAGCGCCATCGCCGAGTTGCTCGCGCAACGCGTAAAGCTCGTCTTCGAGCGCTTCGGCAAGAAGCGGAGCCGCCATCATGCGCACGTTTGGCGCGACGAAGACGCGATGCAGGACGCTGACCACGAGCGGCGCGTGGTCGGAGCGCAAGAGGCGCCAGGCGGGGTGGCGCGTGCGCAGCGCGTCGAGAGTAGGGTAATCGAGGGACATCGGTGCGGGACAACGGATTCAGCGACTTTGAGGCGATCGTCGGCTGAGGCTCGAAAGGCCATCATCGTACCGCAACTGTTACCCAACTTTGCCATACTTCAGCGCGGGAATGGGGCGCGCTGGCGGTATGCATGTCGTTTGGCCGAGCGGAAACGCCGTCCAGTCAAGGCTCCAACGGCTGATTGACAACCGGGTGGGGATATTGGATCTTGACCGAAGGTATTTTGCTCAGTGACCACTTGTCCGGTCATGCAGGGGCAAGTCCCACATTATTGTTTCCTCTGTTGCTGAAATACGACATTAATATATCAGGGGATTGGGAAATAATCCGGCGTAGATTTTGGCGTAGGTTTCACGGCGGATGCCCGCCGCAAAAGGCCTCTTCACTACTTCGAGGAAAACGAATAGCCGCGCAACGGGCGGGCACGCAGATTGCGCAGCGGCAGAATAGAATAGCTGGAAAAGGGAGAAACAATGACAAAGCGCCCCATGACGCGCCCGCGTTCGCTTGCCGCCGCGCTCGCAGCCGCGAGCGTCATAACGGGTCTCCTGCTCGCCTCGACCGATGCCAGTGCGCAAACCGCAGCCTACACGAGCGAACCCGTCGAACTCTACGCCGGTCCCGCCGGCGACTATCCTGTCGTTTCCGAACTCGGCCCCGGGGTGCCTGTCACCGTGATGGGTTGCGTGAGCGACTATTCGTGGTGTGACGTCACGGTGCCCGGCCTGCGCGGCTGGGTCTACGCGGCTTACCTCAGTTACCCCTACCAGGGCGCTTACGTGCCGCTCGCCGGCTACGGCGCGGTGATCGGTCTGCCGATCGTGGCGTTTTCGATCGGCAGTTATTGGGGCAGTTTCTATCGTGACCGGCCGTGGTATGGCGAGCAGGGGCGCTGGGCGCATGTGCCGCCGACCGGCGGAGGCCGACCGCCAGCGCCGCCGCCGTGGCACGGCGCGCCGGGCGCGGGCCGGCCTCCCGTCAATGGGGGCGAGCCGCGTCCGCCGGTCAATGTGCCCGGCAACATGCCGCCGGGTGCGGGACATCCGACGGCCAACATGCCGCCGCAGCCCTATGCGCCGCGTCCGCAGGAAGCAGGCCGTCCGCCCGCGCCCGAACCTCATTACGGCGGCCGTCCGCCCGCCGGAGGCCCCGCGCCGGGCTACGCTCATGCGCCGTCTGCACAGCCGCCCGGCGGCATGCACGCCCCGGGACCCGCGCCCCAACAGGGCCGGCCTGAGCCGCCTCAAGGCGGTCATTCGTCGGGCCAGGGCAACGGTCGGGGCGACGATCGGGAGCACTGATTCTCGTCCCGTTGCTTCGCGGCCACGTAAGGGATGCCCGGTATGGGCATCCTTGTGCGCATCGTCGGGAGCGGCCTTTTCGTGATGACTTAGGAGTGTCAGCTAATTGAGCCGCCCGGAGGCCAATGCGCCGCGTTGCGCGCTCCTCGAACGAGGCGGTCGCGCCATTGCGGCATACCCGGGGCCATTGAAACGAGACGATTTGACGCGAGCTGGATGAGCCGCTCTTCCTACGAATTCATCTCATCATCCTGACGGATTTGACAATCTCTGACAGTACGTTCTCGGCGTTCGGGTGAGAATGCTTTCAAGCGGCCGATTGAGGCTCGAGATAGAAGCCCGGCTGCGCGACGCCACTGGCGCGCGAGCTTGCATCTTGCGTAGTGAGCGGTGGGGAAAGGGATTGTTGCTGCGGGGGGCTGGCGCGTTCGGGACTTGGCGACGTGGCCGGTATGAGGAAGCCAGAGCGAACTCGAGTTCGCCGGATAACGCTGGAAAACCGGCGCTTTGAGGTGGATGTGGCGATGGCAGCACGTGCCTCGTCGTGCAAGGGAGGCGCCTGCGGCCCGCAGGCTGGCGTCGGGCGGTGACGCCGGTCAGCGGGGCTCGCGCCGGCGCGACGATGACTGCGCTGGCGGTCCGATTCCGGGGGCGGAGTCCGGAGACCACGAAGTGCGTAGCACGCCGCTGTCGCCACCTTTTTTCCATGTATCTGAACGAACTGCTTGCCCGCGCGTGCCGCGCGCGGCGTGGCGTTGTTCTGCTCGCGCAAGCGGCTTGCGCTTGTCTGCCGAACGGGGGCTACACGATTTCCCGAATCGGCTCGTCTACCGCGCTGTGCATGTGCGCGGCCGCGCAGGTGCGCGCGGTTGCGCGGCCCGACCAGGCTCACGCGGCGTGGAAGCATGTGCGCTTCCACTTCACCGCGCTGCGTTCGGACTCGCCGGTAGCGGCAGGCGCGATGGCGGTTGGCGAAACGAACGCGCAAGACGCGGCAGATGGCACGTCGGCCCATGAGCGAAAGCCGGCTCGAGGCCATGGCAGCGCGCCGCCGCCGACGGTTGGGCCCGGTTCGGACGAAAGCATTTTCGAATACCATGAGCGATTACCATGCGTGCAATCCGATCCCCGAAGGCGACGATGGCGCCGCGCTCCCATTTGTTTCGAGACGCGGCGAAAGTAGTGGTTTTTGGCGCGCGGCTTCGGTTCGCAGGCCGCAAGCTTGAGGGGGTATTCGTTTGAGCTGGCGATCAGGCGCATGTTTGCGCGCTTCGCCTGGTGGGATGGCGGCCGTCGGTGCGTCGTGTGGCGGCAGGAAGGCGGTCCATTCTCAGAAGATGACGAACAATCCTGGTTGCGGGGTGTTATGAGAATTGCAGTACTGGAAGACGACGCGGCACAAACGGATTTCATCTGTGAGGCCTTGACTGCGGCGGGTCATGCCTGCCACGCGTTCACGAAAGGCGGGGAACTGGTCCGGCAGCTTCGGCGGGAGACATTCGATTTGCTCGTGCTCGACTGGAACGTGCCGGACATGGCGGGCGACGAAGTGCTGCACTGGGTGCGTCAGAGCCTCTCCGCGCGGTTGCCGGTGCTCTTCATGACGAGCCGCAGCCGCGAAGCCGACATCGCGCAAATGCTCAACGCGGGCGCGGACGACTATGTCGTCAAGCCCGTCTCCGCGACGGTTCTATGTGCGCGCGTGAATTCGCTGCTGCGGCGCACCTATCAACTGCACGTGCCCGCGTTGAAGGAAACCTTCGGCGAGTTCGAGTTCGATCTCAAATCGCGCCGGGCTTCGGTGAACGGCCGGCTGGTCTCGCTCACGCAGAAGGAATTCGATCTCGCGCTGCTGCTTTTTCAGCATCTGAGCCGCCCGCTCTCTCGCGCGCACATTCTCGACGTGATCTGGAAGCAATCCGACGACATCCCGTCGCGCACGATGGACACGCACGTATCCATGCTGCGCTCGAAGCTCGGCCTGCGTCCTGAGAACGGTTATCGTCTCACGCCGATCTACGGCTACGGCTATCGCCTCGAGCGCATCGAGGGGGAGGGCGCGTGAGGGGCGCGCGTGCGCCGCGGTTCGCCGCGAAGTGGCGCGCGGTAAGCTCGTCCGCCGCCCCGTTCTTCGCTTGCGCGCTTGCGCTCGTCCCCGTTGCCCGTGGTGCCGAGGCGCGCGGGAGCGTTCCGCGCACGCAGGCGCATCCGCCTGAAATGACCACTTACGTGACGCGGCAAGGCGACTCGCTCTATGACATCGCCGCGCGTTATCTGCGCAACCCCGGCGACTGGCAGCAACTCGCGAGCATCAATCACGTGAGCGTGCCGCTGCGCCTTCAGCCGGGCACGACGCTGCGCGTGCCGGTTGCGCTGCTGCGCCAGGACGGCCTCAACGCGGAGGTGATCGCCGCGAACGGTCCCGCACAGCACGCGTTCCGCAACGGCCCGCTCCTGCCGCTCAAGGTCGGCTCGCGCCTCGTGGAGGGCGATCGCGTGGTGACGGGCGACAACGGCTTCGCCACGCTCGAACTGGCGGACGGCTCGCACATCGTGTTGCCGCCCGATACCGCGCTCGACCTCGCCACGCTGCGCCAGACCGCGCTCACGGGCGCGACCGACCGCATCGTCGACCTCCGTCGCGGCGAGGTGAGCAGCGAAGTCACGCATGCGACGAAGAAAGACGACCGCTTCCAGATCCGCTCGCCTTCCGTGGTGGCCGGCGTGCGCGGCACGAAGTTTCGTGTGAGCTACGACGGCGACAAGCGGTCGACGGCCGTCGAGGTGCTGGATGGCGCGGTGGGCGTCGACGCTGACACGCTCGCCCAAAGCCGGCGCGGTGCCTCTACGGCACCCGCGCCGGGCACGCCGCTCGCCGCCTCCGAGCAGCTCGTCGCGGCGGGCCACGGCAGTCTGACGCTCGCAGGCGCGCCGGCGGGCGCGCCGGTGGCGCTGCTCGATGCGCCCGAACTGCTGCATCCGTCGAAGGTGCAGGACGGCGACGAGGTCGACTTCGATATCGCGCCGCTCGAGCACGCGCGCGGCTACCGCCTGCAGATCGGGCGCGACGCGGGCCTGCTCGACATGATTCGCGACGTACGGAGCGCCGGCACGCATGTGCCGGTCGGCGCCCTCGACGACGGCACGTATTTCGTGCGCATCGCCGCCATCGACGAGCGCGGCCTCGAGGGCATCCCTGCCGCCTGGGCCTTCGAGCGCCGGCACATGGCCCTCGGCGCCAGCGCCGGGCGTATCGACGGCTCGCGCGACTTTGCGTTCCGCTGGTACGTCGGCCGCGGCGCGCAGAACACGCGGTTTCGCTTCGTGCTCGGCACGACGCCGGATCTGCGCGCGCCGCTCGTCGATCACACCGACATCACGACGGGCCAAGCCGTCGTGAGCGACCTGCCGAAGGGCGTCTACTACTGGACGGTGATCGTCGAGCAGTTCGACAACGGCCACTACTACCAGAAGGCGAGTCCGACCCAGTCGTTCAGGCTCGACTGGTGACGGAGCCACGCATGAGCGTGAGGCCGCCCGCGCGCCTTGGTCGCTCCGTCGGGCGTCGCTTTTTGTTCGAGTGGGCCGGGGTTGGCTGCGCGGGCATTGCCGTAGTCGTGCTCTGCGTGATCTGGCGTTTGACGAGCGGCGCCGACAATCTCGTCTACGACCGCTTTCTCTCCGCGCGCACGCTGCCGCTCTCGCCCGACATCGTGCTCGTGGAGATCGACAATGCGAGCGTCGCCGCGCTCGGGCGCTGGCCGTGGCCGCGCGAGGTGCATGCGCGGCTCGTGGATCGGCTCGCGAAAGCGGGCGTGGCCGCCATCGTCTACGACGTGCTCTTCACCGAGCCCTTGCACGACGACGAGCGCTTCGCGCAGGCGCTGCACGCGCGGCCGGCGTTCCTTCCCATCCTGCTCACGCCGGCCGACGACACCGGCCACCGCGACGCCGTGCGCCCCGTCGCGCCGCTCGCGCAGGCCGCGGCAGGCATGGGTCACATCAACCTCGAAGTCGATAGCGACGGCATCGTGCGCAGCGTCGCGCTTTTCGAAGGCGACGCGCAGCAGCGCTGGCCACAATTAATGGTGCCGGTCTGGCGCGCGGTGCGCAGCGGCGCGGTGGCGCTCGCGCATGGCACGCCCGCCACCGCGAACCGCGACGACATGTTGCGCGCTGGCGCGCCCGGCAGCGAGTCGCGCTTCCTGATTCCGTTTGGCGCGAATGCGCAGGCCTACAGCAAGGTCTCGTTCGCGGACCTGCTGGCAGGCCGCGTGCCGCCCGAGCGGCTGCGTGGGCGCGTGGCGATCGTGGGCGCCACGGCCTCGGGGCTTTACGACCGATTCGCCACGCCGCTCTCGGGCACGCTCGGCCCGCTGCCCGGCGTCTATATCCACGCCATCGTGCTCGACACCCTGCTTACCGGCACCGCCATGCAGCCCGCGCCGCCGCTCGCGATCGTGCTCGCCTCGCTCGTGCCGCTCGGGCTCCTGCTGACGGGCTTCCTCGTGCTCTCGCCGCTGCGCACGCTGTTGCTGCTCGCGCTGCTGATCGTGCTTTCGCTCGGCGCGAGCGCGGGCCTGCTGTACGGCGCACAGCTGTGGCTCGCGCCCGTGCCTGCGATCGTCGCGCTCCTCGTCGTCTATCCGGTGTGGAGCTGGCGCCGCCTTGAAATGACGATGGCGTATCTGCGCAAGGAGCTGCGCCAGCTGGCCGACGAACCCTATCTGCTGCCCGAGGCGCCGGTGCCGGGCCGCGAGTTCGCCGGCGATGTGCTCGCCCAGCAGATGGCGCTGATGGCGCAGGCCGCGCAGCGGCTGCAGGACATGCGCCGCTTCGTGTGGGACAGCCTCGATTCGGTACCGGAGCCGATTCTCGTTGCCGATCTGCGTGGGGTCGTGCTGATCGCGAACCACGCGTCGCGCGCGTGGCTCGCGCGCCTGAACGTGAGCGCGGCGGAAGGGCGCTGGATGCGGGACGTGTTCGGCGATCTTGCGCTCGTCAAGCCGATCGATCCGAGTCCCGACGCCATGACCTTCGCGCACGCGCACTGGCCCGCGCCGCTCGACCCGGCGCGCGGCGAGTTCGCGGAACTGATGGAGCGTGGCGTGGAAGTGCGCGCGCGCGACGGCAGCGACTACCTGCTGCGCTACGCGCGTTGCACGAACGCGCAGGGGCAGGCGGTGGGCTGGATCGCGGGCTTGGTCGACGTGACGGCGCTGCACGACGCCGAGCGCCAGCGCGAGGATGCGCTGCGCCTGCTATCGCACGACATGCGCTCGCCGCAGGCCTCGATCGTCGCACTCGTGGAGACGGAGCGCGAGCGCGGCACGTTGGCCGCCGAGCCCGTGCGCGGCGTGATGGAGCGCATCGAGCGCTATGCGCGCCGCTCGCTCACGCTCGCCGACGACTTCGTCCAGCTTGCCCGCGCCGAATCGCAGGTGTATGCGCTCGAACCCACGAGCCTCGCGGAGCTCGCGGTGGACGCGAGCGACGAAGTGTGGCCGCAGGCGCACGCGAAGCGCATCCAGATCGACACGGTGTTCGAAGGCGACCAGATGGGCTGGATCAACGGCGATCGCTCGCTCATGACGCGCGCGCTGGTGAACGTGCTGAACAACGCCGTGAAGTACAGTCCCTCCGATACGCGCATTCTCTGTACCATCGCGCTGAACGATGAAACGCCGCCGCGCGTGATCTGCTCGATTCGCGACCAGGGCTACGGCATTCCGTACGAGGATCAGGCGAAGCTGTTCGAGCCGTTCAAGCGCTTTCATGCGGCCGAGCGGCCCGAGGTGAGCGGCGCGGGGCTCGGCATGGCCTTCGTCAAGACGGTCGTCACGCGCCACGCCGGCGACGTTCACGTGGAAAGCGAGCCGGGCAAGGGCACCGTGCTGACGATGTTGCTGCCCGCGATCGACGCGCCGCCTTGAACCGCGCCGAGACCCGACCGAAGCCACGGAGAGATGTCGGCCGTAACGCCCAGGCGCCGGCCGACACTGCGCAACGCCTAACCCGAACCCCACTGGCCGCGAGCCGGCGGCGACCCCGATGGAGTATTACGTGAAGATCCTGTTGTCGATCTGTCTTTTGCCGATGCTCTGCGCGCTCGCGGGTTGCGCGGGCGTGACGACCGAGGTCGAGGCCACGGGCGCCTTGCCCGCCGAGGCCGCGGCCGCCGTCAACTACCGTTTCGCGCCGACGCCCGCCCAGGCCGACGCGGGCGAGATCCTGCCATACCAGGCACTGCTTACCGAAGGTCTCGCGCAGCGCGGCTTCAACGCGGGCGCGCCTGAGGCGGCTCGCTATCTCGTTTCGGTGGCGTGGGCCACGCGTCCCGCGGATGTGAAGGTGAAGGCAGGCGACTGCAGCGGCGGCTGCCCGCCGGCCGAAGGACCGTCGTTCCCCTGGTTCGGGCGGCCTTACGTCCATACGTTGACGCTGCGCTTCTTCGCGTTGCCGGACGGCGGCGAGGTCTACAAGGTGAGCGCCGTCAAGCACGACCGCAATGCCGACGCGCGCGAGGCGCTGCCGTATCTCGTGGCGGGCGCACTGGCGCGCCTGCCGTATGCGGGTGCGCCGCAATGGCGCGTCAAGCTGAAGGGCGCGGCCAACGCCAACGCAGCGAGCGAGCCGCCTGCCATGCCGCAGGTGCTCTCCGTCTCGCCCGTCGCCAGGCCGTAATGCTGCGCAACTTTCCCCAGGCCGCGGTGGCGGCGCGAGCGACAACGGCGGGCCCGGACTGCGGCCCGACTACAGCCCCGACTACAGCCCCGACTACAGCGCCGACTACTACGCCGACTACTACGCCGCGTTTCTGATCGACCCCAAGGCAACAACGTCGAGGCCGTTTGCGACGCGCGCGAGGCGTGAACGGTCGTCAGTCTCCTGGCGCTGCGTGCGGCGCGGGGGCCGATGCGCAAGCGGCTTCGTCCTGCGGCCAACGATTCTCGAATACGCATTCGCCCAGCGCCTTGCGCTCGGCCCATTTCTCCATTTCGAGCATCGGCTGCGGGTAGAACTCGTCGACCTGACCCACGCAGAGTATCGCCACCGGCTTCGCACCCGGCGGCATGGTGAGCAGAGCGCGCACTTCGTCGACATCGAAGATCGACACCCAGCCCATGCCGAGCCCTTCGGCGCGCGCCGCGAGCCACATGTTCTGGATCGCGCAGGCCACCGAGGCGAGGTCCATCTCCGGCAGCGTGCGTCTGCCGAAGATGTGCGTCTCGCGCCGGTCCATCAGCGCGACCACGAGCACCTCGGCGCAGTCGCGCATGCCTTCCACCTTCAGCTTCATGAACTCGTCGCGGCGTTTGCCGAGCGCGTCCGCTGTGGCGATGCGCTCGCGCTCGACCGCCGCATGTAGTTGCTCGCGCAACGATACATCGGTGATGCGCACGATGCGCCACGGCTGCATGAAGCCCACGCTTGGCGCGTGGTGCGCGGCGTCGAGCAGGCGCGCGAGCGTGGCGGGATCGATTGCGCCGGGCACGAAGTGCCGCATGTCGCGCCGCTCGTAGATCGCGCGGTAGACCGCCGCGCGTTCGGCTTCGTCAAAGGGCTGTGCCATGGAAGAGGGCGGCCGTGAAAGCCGGGTTGGAGGGCCAGTATGCGTGCATGTAGGTCGCCACGATCGAGCCGTGGCGATAGAGCGCCTCGCCGTGCGCGCCGGTTTGCGCATGGCGCGCCGTGAGCGCGGGCGCAAGCGGCGTGTTCAAGCGCGAGTAGTGGAACGTGTGGCCGCGCAACTCGCCATGCGAGCCGTCGAGCCGCTGCATGCCGAGCGCCGCGAAGCGCTTTTGCATGGCCGCCTCGCCGGGCAGGAGGCCGAGCATCGGCGTGCGCTTGCCTTCGACGTCGGTGAGCGCATCGAGCAACCAGAGCATGCCGCCGCATTCGGCGACGAGCGGCTTTTGTGCGGCCACGTGGGCGCGCAGCGAATCCGCGCTGTGCGTGCTGCGCGCGAGCGTTGCCGCATGAAGCTCGGGATAGCCGCCGGGCAAATAGATGGCGTCGGCGTTCGCGGGGGCGGGCTCGTTCGCAAGCGGCGAGAAGTAGCTCACGCGCGCGCCGAGCGCTTCGAGCAGCGCGACGTTCGCGGGATAGAGGAACGAGAACGCGGCGTCGCGAGCAATCGCGACATGGCGGCCTTCGAGCAGACGCGGCGTCGCTTTGCACGTCGCTTCGTGGCGCGCGGGTTCGGCGAAATCGACCGCTGGCGGCAAGCCGGCGAGTG
>NZ_DATJWR010000378.1:0-5585 GCF_035501035.1 Paraburkholderia sp. | reverse complement strand
TTCACGCGCGCCTCGTGCGCCTTGCGGATCAGCGCGGGCAGCACGTGGCTGCTGCTGAGGTCGTAATTGTCGTTCGGGCCGTAGAGGTTGGTCGGCATGAGCGAGACGAAATGCGTGCCGTACTGGCGGTTGTACGCTTCGCACAGTTTGAGCCCTGCGATCTTCGCGATCGCGTACGCCTCGTTGGTCGGCTCGAGCGGCGCGGTGAGCAGGTAGGTTTCTCGGATCGGCTGCGGGCACTCGCGTGGATAGATGCACGACGAGCCGAAGAACACGAGCCGCTCTACGCCCGCGTTATACGCAGCGCGAATCACGTTGGTCTCGATCGCCAGGTTGTCCCAGGCGAACTGCGCGGGCTGTGTGGCGTTCGCGAGAATGCCGCCCACGCGCGCGGCCGCGAGCAGCACCGCGTCGATATGCTCGCCCTCGAAGAACGCGTCGACCGCGGCCTGGTCGGTGAGGTCCAGCTCGGCGTGCGTGCGCGTGACGAGGTTCCAGTAGCCGTGCGCCTGCAGCGCGCGCACGAGCGCCGAGCCCACCATGCCGCGGTGGCCGGCCACGAAGATTCGGGAGTGCTTGTCCATGCGCGTTCACTCGTGATGTTCGAGAGCCTGGAAGCCTGCCAGCTTGACGAGCGCGTCGCGCCGGGCGATCTGGTAGTCCGCGCGCACCATTTCCTTGACGAGCGCATGGAACGACGTGGTCGGCTTCCAGCCCAGCTTCTCCTGGGCCTTCGTCGCGTCGCCGAGCAGCGTCTCGACCTCGGTCGGGCGGAAGTAGCGCGGATCGACGCGCACGATCACGTCGCCCGCCTCGAGCCGCATGTCGCGCGCGTCCACATGGTCGACGACGCCGACCTCGTCGACGCCGCTGCCCTCGAAGCGCACCGTCACGCCAAGCTCCTCCGCTGCCGCGCGCACGAAGTCGCGCACGCTGTACTGCACGCCCGTGGCGATCACGAAGTCTTCCGGCTTGTCCTGCTGAAGCATGCGCCACTGCATGTCGACGTAATCGCGCGCGTGACCCCAGTCGCGCATGGCCGAGAGATTGCCGAGATACAGCACCTTCTGCAGCCCGACCGCGATGCGCGCGATCGCGCGCGTGATCTTGCGCGTGACGAACGTTTCGCCGCGCTGCGGCGACTCGTGGTTAAAGAGAATGCCGTTGCACGCGTAGATGCCATGCGCCTCGCGGTAGTTCACCGTGGTCCAGTACGCGAACAGCTTCGCGACCGCATAGGGGCTGCGCGGATAAAACGGCGTGGTTTCGCGTTGCGGCACTTCCTGCACGAGCCCGTACAGCTCCGAGGTCGACGCCTGATAGAAGCGCGTTTTGTGCGTGAGGCCGAGAATGCGGATCGCCTCCAGGATGCGCAGCGTGCCGAGGCCGTCGGCGTTCGCGGTGTACTCGGGTTCCTCGAACGACACCGCCACATGGCTTTGTGCGGCGAGATTGTAGATTTCGTCGGGCACGACGCGCTGGATCACGCGCACGAGGCCCGTGGAGTCGGTCAGTTCGCCGTGATGCAGCTGGATGCCGGGTTCCGGGTCGTGCACGTCGCGATACAGGTGATCGATGCGGTCCGTGTTGAAGAGCGACGAGCGCCGCTTGATGCCGTGCACCTCGTAGCCTTTGTTCAATAGCAGTTCTGCCAGATACGAACCGTCCTGACCGGTGATGCCGGTGATCAATGCAACCTTGCGAGCCATCGCCATCGTTCTTTCTCCTCGCGTGAGCGATAGGGAATTGCGGTAGTTCCATCATGCGCGGCGGCGTGGAGCCGGCCGCGCACGCGCTGCTGCCCTGCTGCTACCCTGCGATGCTTTCGTACCCGTAGTAACCGCCGCGATAACCGCCGCCGATGAACGCGCCGGTCTTCGGCACGTCGGTGAGCAGCACGCCACGCAGGTTCACGCCGCCGTTGCGCAGGCGCTTGACCGTTTCCTCGAGTTCCGAAAGCGGATGGCGGCCATGGCGGATCGCGAGCAGCGTCGTGCCGGCGTAGCGCCCAATCACCGTCGAATCGGTCACCGCGAGCACCGGCGGCGTGTCGACGATCACGAGGTCGTATCTCGCCCTCAGCTCTTCGAGCAGCGACTCGAAGCGCGGGCTCATCAAGAGTTCCGAGGGATGCGAGTGCAGCGAGCCCTTGGCGAGCACGTCGAGGCCCGGCAGCACCTCGTGCTGGATCGCCTGGTCCAGGTCCGCGCCTAGCAGCACGTCGGAGAGTCCCGGCTGGTGCGCGATGCCGAAGTGCGAGTGGACGTCGCCGCGGCGCATGTCGCCGTCGACGATCAGCACGCGCTTGTTCACCGAAGCGACCAGCGCCGCGAGGTTGACGGAAAGGAACGACTTGCCGATGTCGGGTCGCGAGCCGGTCAGCATCACGATGTTGTTGGGCGCCTCGTTGAGCGTGAGCTGCAGCGACGTGCGCAGGCTGCGCACGCCCTCCACCGCGACGTCCTGCGGGTTCTGCTGCGCGAGCACGTGCAGACCGCGCCGGCGCGACGAGACATGGTGCTGCAGGCGCAACTGCTGCGGGCTGCGCGGCACCACGGCGAAGACCGGCACGCCGAGCGCGGCTTCGAGCTCGTCGGGACGCTCGACGCCGCCGTACAGCGACTTGCGCACGAACGCGACCAGAATGCCCAACACGAGCCCGAGGCCAATCGAAAGCACGATCACGAGCAGGCGCTTCGGGCGCACGGGGTCGTCGGGCGCTTCGGCGAAGTCGACCACGCGCACGTCGCCCACCTGGCCCGCCTTCGCCACGCGCAATTGTTGCGCGCTGTTCAAGAGGCTCGTGTAGAGCTCCGTGCTCACATGCACGTCGCGCAAGAGGCGCACCGCCGTCTGCTCGGTGTCGGGCAGTTGGGCGACGTTGCGCGTGAGCGTCGCCTGTGCGCTGCGCAGCGTGCCGATCTCGGCGTCGAGCGCGGCAACGGCCGGGTGATGTTCGGTGAAGCGCTGCGCGAGCTCCGCGCGTTGCTGCTGCAAGTCTTCGAGGCGGGTCTTGTTGTCGCTCACCTGCTGGAGCAGCAGCCGGCTTTCCTCCCCGAGATCGACGGTGCCGTGCTCGTTGCGGAACTTGTTGTACTTCTGCTCGGCCGCGTCGACCTGCGCGCGCAGTTGCGGCAACTGCTCGTCGAGGAACGCGAGCATGTGCTCCGCTTCGGCGGAGCGGCTCGCCACGTCCTGCTTGATGAATTCCTGCGCCACGTTGTTCAGGATCGCGGTGGTCAGCTTGCTGTTGTGGCCTTCGAGGCTCGCGCGGATCACGCCGGACTGCAGCCCGACCTCCTGGATGTCGAGCGCGCGCTCCAGCTTGTCGACGGTCGTGAGCGTCGAGGCGCGAGTGAGCAGGAACGGCGTGCCGGGCGGCCCGCTCAGGCTGTCGACGTGCAGCGAGATCGGCCCGACCGAGGTGTTGGCGCTCACGTCTTCGCCCACGTGGCCCTGCAGCAGCGGGATGCCGTCGGGGTCGCGCAGCACGAACGTGCCCGGCTCGTCGCCGGCGACGAGCGTGAAGTCGCGATCGTAGAGCGATTCGGGCGTGTCGAAGCGCGACACGGTGATTGCGCCGCCGCGCCACGCATAGCCCGAAGGACGCAGGAACGAGGGCAGGCTCTGGACCCAGCTCGCGCTCATGATCCCGGAGAGCATCCCGCCGATGACAGGCATTTCATGCGGCCGCGCCGAAATGTCGAGGTGCAGCCGCCGCACCGTCTCCTCAGTCACCTCGCGTGACTTCAGCATCTCGATCACGCCATTGGCGGTCGACTTCTCGTCGAACATGCCGGCCAGCGGCGGCATGCCGCTGTCCTTCTTGCTGGCGTCGCCCTTGTCGACGAGATGGAACAGCACGTCGGCGCGATAGGTGGGCTGGGCAAGGAACGCGTACGCGGTGCCGAGCAGCGTGACGGCGAGCGTCACGATCGCGATCGCACGCCAGTTCGCCACCATCGTCTGCAGATAGTCGCCCAGATATCGCTCATCGGCGCCTGCCGCGCCGTAGTAAGCGCCGTCATAATTCATCGCCATATTCCTTCTCCCGAGACCTGGTGCTTCTCGCGCGAGCTCACGCCCAGCGGGCGCTTGCCGTCACGCTCAGTACGCGTTGCGACCAACCAGCCCGTGAATGATCGTGGCCGCGATGATGCGCATGTCGAGCCAGAACGACCAGTGGCCGAGGTAATAGAGATCGTGCGCGACGCGCATCTCCATCTTTTCGAGGCGATCGGTCTCGCCGCGAAAACCGTTGACCTGCGCCCAGCCGGTGATGCCGGGCTTGATGCGATAGCGGTGGATGTAGCCGGTCACCACGCGCTGATACAGATCGTCGTGCTCGATTGCATGGGGGCGCGGGCCGACCACCGACATGTCGCCGCGCAGCACGTTGTAGAACTGCGGCAATTCGTCGAGGCTCGTGCGGCGCAGAAACGCGCCAAGGCGCGTGACGCGCGGGTCGTCCCGCGTGGCCTGGCTCACGGTGCCGGGCGCCTCGGTATGCACGCGCATCGTGCGGAACTTGTAGATCGTGAACACGCGGCCGTCGGCGCCCTTGCGCCGCTGCCTGAAGAACACCGGGCCCGGCGAGGAGACCTTCACCGCGATCGCAATGCCGATGAGTAGCGGCATGAGGCTCACGAGCGCGAGGCTCGCGAACACGCGGTCGAACACCGCCTTCTTGAACTGCGCGCTCGCCGGCAGCGGCGAGGCGACGAGATTGATCGCGGGCACGCCCAGCAGCTCGCTCACGCTGCTGGTGTCGAACAGCGCGAGTGAGCGCACGTCGGGAATGAAGCGGATGTTCACGAGGTCGTTGCGAAACTCCGTGACGAGCCGCACCACGGTGCGCTCCTCTGCGAGCGAGAGCGCGAGCCACAGCTCGTGCACGTCGTGCTCGCGGATGTACTGCGCGAACGCCTCGACCGTGTCGTACACCGTGGCCTCTCTCGCGCTGGCGGGCACCGTTTGCGGCTTCGTGTTGTAGAGCGCGCTTGCGCGAAAGCCCGAGCCGGGCTCCGCATCGATGCGCCGCACGATCTCGTCGCACTGCGAAGCAGAACCGGCAATGGCAACCTGATGCAGGTTCATGCCCGCGCGCCGCACGTGCGCGAGCACGCCATGCGCCGCGATGCGCCATGCAATGAGGAGCCCCCCCGCCACCGCGGTCCAATATGCGAACCACAGCCGCGAGACGGCGTCCACATGATGCATCGTCGAGTACATCGAGATCAGCGCACAGCCCTGCACCACGAGCCATGCGAGCGACACCTGCCCCGCCAGCAGCGCCTTGGAGCGGCCACGCCACGACTGGTATAGCTCGAAGGCCGGAAAGATTACGAGCGCGAACGCGGCGGCGAGCAACACGAACGCCTCGTTCACGCCGCGCGGCACGATATCGTCGAAGCGAATCTCCGACGCCACGCTCGCGCCTATCATCACGGCCGACACGTCGAGCACTCTTGCCATCAGATTTTGAAGCTCGCGCATGTTTTCACCCTGTCGCTCATGACGGGTCGCTCAATTGCAGCGGCCGTAGGTATCTTCGAAGCGCACGATATCGTCTTCGCCCAGGTACG
>NZ_DATJWR010000377.1:0-20331 GCF_035501035.1 Paraburkholderia sp. | reverse complement strand
GAAGCCGTTGAACGCGTACGTTTCGTTGAACAGGTGAGCGACGTCCGATTCGGAGAGGACGATCGGCAGCAGGCCGTTCTTGAAGCAGTTGTTGTAAAAGATGTCCGCGAAGCTCGGCGCGATGATCGCGCGGAAGCCGTACTGCTGCAGCGCCCACGGCGCGTGCTCGCGCGAGCTGCCGCAGCCGAAGTTCTTGCGTGCGAGCAGCACGGAAGCACCCTGATAGCGCGGCTGGTTCAGCACGAAGTCCGGATTGAGCGGACGCTTCGAGTTGTCCTGGCCCGGCTCGCCGTGGTCGAGATAACGCCATTCGTCGAACGCGTTCGGCCCGAAGCCCGTACGCTTGATCGACTTGAGGAATTGCTTCGGAATGATCGCGTCCGTGTCCACGTTCTCGCGATCGAGCGGCGCCACGACGCCGGTATGTACGATGAATTTTTCCATGATCCGTGATCCTGATGGATGCTGATCGGGCTGGGCGCTTGCGGCGAGAGCCGCGGCGCCCAGCCGCAAGCTGTGCGTCAGATTGCGTGCTGCACCGCGCGAGCGGAGTCGGTGATGTCCTGGCCGAAGCCCGCTACGGTATTGCAGCCGGCGAGCGCGAGCAGCACGCCCGCCAGCGACAGGAGAGCCGCAGTCTGCAAACCCTTGCGCCAGAAGCCGCGTGCCTTCATGCGCTTACCCCAGCTTGCGAATGTCGACGAAATGACCCTCGATGGCCGCGGCGGCAGCCATGGCCGGGCTCACGAGGTGCGTGCGTCCGCCCGCGCCCTGGCGGCCTTCGAAATTGCGGTTGGAAGTGGACGCACAGCGCTCGCCCGGCTCGAGGCGGTCGGCGTTCATCGCGAGGCACATCGAGCAGCCCGGCTCGCGCCATTCGAAGCCCGCGTCGAGAAACACCTTGTCGAGCCCTTCGCGCTCGGCCTGCGCCTTTACGAGACCCGAGCCCGGCACGACCATCGCGAGACGAACGTTCGACGCCACGCGGCGGCCCAGCTTCTTCACGACGTAGGCGGCGGCGCGCAGGTCTTCGATGCGCGCGTTCGTGCACGAACCGATGAAGATCTTGTCCGGCTTGATCGACTCGATCGGCGTGTTCGGCTCGAGCGCCATGTATTGCAGCGCGCGTTCCATCGCGTCGCGCTTCACCGGGTCCTTCTCGCGCTCGGGGTCAGGCACGCGGCTGTCGATGGCCGTGACCATTTCCGGCGAGGTGCCCCACGTGACCTGCGGCACGATGTCGGCCGCGCTCAGTTCGACCACGCGGTCGAAGTGCGCGCCGTCATCCGTGCGGAAGTTCTTCCAGTATTCGACGGCCTGATCCCACTCCGCGCCTTGCGGCGAGTACGGACGGCCCTTCAGGTATTCGATCGTGGTCTCGTCCACGGCGACCATGCCTGCGCGCGCGCCGGCTTCGATCGCCATGTTGCAGACCGTCATGCGGCCTTCCATCGTGAGGCCGCGGATCATCGAACCGCCGAACTCGATGGCGTAGCCCGTGCCGCCCGCCGTGCCGATCTTGCCGATGACGGCGAGCACGATGTCCTTCGCGGTGCAGCCGCGCGGCAACTGGCCCTCGACCTTCACGAGCATGTTCTTGCTCTTCTTCTGCAAAAGCGTTTGCGTGGCCAGCACGTGCTCGACTTCCGAGGTGCCGATGCCGTGCGCGAGCGCCCCGAACGCGCCATGCGTGGAGGTGTGCGAGTCGCCGCACACGATCGTCATGCCAGGCAGCGTCGCGCCCTGCTCCGGCCCGATGATGTGCACGATGCCCTGGCGCAGGTCGTTCATCTTGAACTGCGTGATGCCATAGGAATCGCAGTTCGCGTCGAGCGTGTCGACCTGCAGCTTCGAAACCGGGTCGGCGATGCCGTGGCTGCGGTCGGTCGTCGGCACGTTGTGGTCGGATACCGCCAGGTTCGCGCTGATGCGCCAGACCGGGCGCTCGTGCATCTTCAGGCCTTCGAAAGCCTGCGGACTGGTGACTTCATGCAGCAGGTGACGGTCGATGTAGAGGATCGTCGTGCCATCGTCTTCCGTGTGGACCACATGGGTGTCCCACAACTTGTCGTAGAGCGTCTTTGCCATGATATGCGGGGGAATGTTTGACTGCGGGGCAATACGGTTGTGTGAATCGATTATGCCACGCGAAACGCGCCACACGCAGCGTCTTTCTGGAAAAAAGCGATAAAAAACAGGGGCTTGGGTGGTAGTCGCAATACCTGTATCAGCGTTACCCGGCGAGCGCGGGCGTCGCGCCGCTTTCGTCAAAGATCGCGCCTGCTGTGAAGTGCGCAGAGAGACCGTTACAAAAGCGCGCGAATCTGCGCGGGATGAACTGACGTGCTGCCAGAACCACCCGCCGCAAAAAGAAATGCGCCGGTCTGACTGCAACCGGCGCACGATGGCTTCCGCTGTGAGGGCGGGGTGTATGGGCTTCGGGTCGCGCGACACAGGGGGAGCCGCTAGACCGACGTCCATGACTTGTCTAACGGCAAACCAAAGCAAGGCTTTAATCGGGGCACATGCCGCTTGCCGAATGCATGCACCGCGAGCCGCAATCAGCCGTCATGTAGTGGCACTCAGCAAACGATGGCGAGAGATGAGCCCCACCTCAAACGTCGGTATAGACCTGCATCGCAATCTTTTTGCTTTGCGGCTCGCCCTCCGAAATTTGGATCAGCTCGCAGAACCGCTTCTGCGGTTCCGGCATGCCAGGCGTCCAGATCCAGTAGTGATTGCCAGGCAGTCCGTTCACCGCCACCACGCGGTGCTTGGCCGCCGCATCGATGGCATGGATCGTCACCCGGCTGATCAAGCCGCCCTTGAGCGCGCGCAGGTCGCTCACGGCCTCGTCGACGGCGCGCTCGACGCTCATGCCCATCTTCATGTAGAGAACCACGGCGCGCGCCGTGCCCGCACGGATCGTCATTTCCCCCGCGCCGGTGCACGCGCACGCGCCATAGCGGCTGTCCGCATACGAACCCGCGCCGATCACGGGGCTGTCGCCGAGGCGGCCAGGGTACTTCCACCCCCATCCCGAAGTGCTCGTGCCCGTGACCACATTGCATGCGCTGTCGAGCGCGAGAAAGACGGTCGTGTCCTTGCCGATTTCCGGATCGACTGCATCGTGGCAGTACCGCGCGAGCGGCACGTCGGGCCAGGCCGCCTTGTCGGCTGCGCTGACTTCGTTGTCGAACCAGCGCGCCCAAGCCTTGCGCGAGTGCGCGGCAAGCAGTTCGCTGCGCTCGGCGCCCGATTCGGCCGCGAAGCGCGCGGCCCCCTCGCCTATCAGCAACTCATGCGGCAGGCGCTCCATCACGAGCCGCGCCACGCTCACCGGATGCCTGAATCCCTTCAACCCACCTACCGCGCCGGTGCGCAGCGTGGAGCCGTCCATGACCGAAGCATCGAGTTCCACTTCGCCGAGCAGGTTGGGCCAACCGCCACGCCCGACGGTGCGCACCTCCTCGTCGTCCTCGACCAGACGGATGCCGGCCTCGACCGCATCGAGACCATGCCGCCCTTCGCGCAACAGTTCCGCAGTCAGGCCGATACCGGATTTGCCTTCGTTGTTGGTCAAAATAATCATGTGCTGTATCCGCAGAAGTTCGTGAGACCTCACAGTCCCACGCGGAAATCCTTGTTCCAGAAGTCGAGCATCTCCGTTTTGTTCTTCATCAGCAGTGCGAAATCAACGGGCACGATCCGTTCGAGTTCCTTGCCCGAGAACCCCACCGACTGTTGCAGCGACGGAGGCAACCCGGCGTTCGCAATGGTGGGCGCATAACCCATCGTCTCTGCAAACGCGCGCTGCGCACGCGGGTCGAGCATGGCGTTCAGATAGGGGAACGCGCACGTGGACACCTTGCTGCCCGATGCCACCGCCGCCTCGAACGTGGCCGGCAGGGCGCCCTCCTTCGGGAACACATAATCGACGGCGAGGCCCGCCTTTTTCCACTGCACCGTGCGGGCCTTCCACGTGACGGTCACGTCGATCTCGCCGCTTTTCAAGGCCGAAGCGAGCGCATCGACCGAGGGATACACCCTCGGCGACTGCCCATGCAGCGCGCGCAGGTACTTCTGCCCGAGCGCCACATCGCTGGACTTTCCCCCAGAGGCGAGCGCGCCCGCCAGCGTCAGATAGTCGTACTGATCATCAACGAGGCCGACTTTCCCCCTGAACGCCGGGTCCAGCAGTGCGGCGAGACCATCGGGCGGCGTGCGAATACGGCTCGTGTCGTAGACGAGCACGAGCGCGCTGAAGATATGCGGCACCGAGTAGCTGCGCCGGAACTGCGGAAGCACGAAGGCCAGGTTCGACAGTTGCGTGTCGTCGAGCTTCGCGGTCGCGCCCTCCGAATACATCTGGAACATGTCGTTGTCGCGCAGCAGCGCGATGTCCATGGTGCTGCGCCGGCCATGCGCCTCGGCACGCATGGTGGTTTGCCTCGCGAGCGCGCTGCCCACGTCATAGGTCACGGTAACGCCGGCAGGCGTGACGAGCGGATCGATATTCTGTTGCAGCAGGCGCTGGTAGTCGCCGCCCCACGTTCCCACCACCACCTGCCCGGAGCACGCGCCGGCCGCCTTCGCTTTCAGCGCGAGCGGCCCGAGCGCGGAAGCGGCAACGAGTGCACCTGTGGATCGGAGGAAACGGCGGCGTTGGTCGTTCATGGCAGTCATGCATTCGCTCCAGGTGAAATGCGGCTTGGGAAAGACGATGTCGGGCCTCGGAGGCACGGCCCGGATCGCGTGTGGTGTTCGTGGCGGCCGAAGGCGAATACCCGCTCATGCGCCCATGCGCTCGCGCGACGCGCAATACATGGACGAGAAGAACAGGATTGATGCCGCCGCAGCGCAAATGCGGTGGATTTGATTCAGAGGGAAGCGCTGCCCAAGGCGGGCAGCGGCGACTCAGGCCGCGGCGTCCAGACGCGCGTTCACGGCCGCGAGCACTTCTTCCAGCGTCTCTTCCATCACGCGCGAGAGCTCGTCGAGGTGAGCTGCCGGCGCGGCCCCACGCGGCGTGATCTTGAGCGTGTAGAACGGCATGGCATGCTCGAAGCGCCGCAATATCAGGTTCGAGTCGAGAAAGTCGTAAGCCGACACGGGATGCAAGAGCCCAATCCCCAGACCTTCCTTGACCATCGTGGCGATGTTGACCGAATACGGTGCGATCGACACCACCTGCGAATGCAACTCGCCGGCCGAGAAAACCTGATCCATGCCCCAGCGCACGAGCGAAGGCTGATCGTAGGAGACGATAGGCTGCCCCTTCAGGTCGGCCACGCGAATCACCTTGCGCTTGCCGAGCGGATGCCCCGCGGGCAACGCACAGATCGCGTCGAGCTGGGCGAACGCGGCCGAATCCGTGCCGGTCACGTCCACGGTGTTCGTCACGAGCCCGAGCGCGAGCTGGCGCGAGACCACCTGATCGCGAATCAGCCCGGATGCCCCCGTGGTCAATGCGATCTGAACCGCCGGGTGCAGTCGATGGAAGTTCGCAATCACGCGCGCAAAGTAGCCAAGACCGAACGACACGACCGAGCCCACGCGAATCACGGCCGTCGCCGGACTGCGCAGGCTCATGGCGAACTCGCGAATGTTGTCGAGGCCGGCGTAGCGGCGCTCCACTTCTTCGAACAGCGCCAACGCCTCGGCGGTCGGTTCGAGCCGCCCACGGCTGCGATCGAACAGCGTGAGGTTGATCGAGCGCTCCAGATCGGTGATCAAGCGGCTGATGCCGGACTGCGACGTGCCAACGACCTGCGCGGCACGGGTCGTGGTACGCGTGAGCATCAGCGCCCTGAATGCGTCGATGTGCCGAAAATCCATCCGTTCTCCCCGGATTACACAGGCCGCCGGCATCTCCCGCTGTTGCGGGAAGGCACCACGCGTCACGCGTGCAGATCAAAGGCATGAATCTTACCGCCTTTCATGACCACCGGAATCCGCTCGCCTTGCCCGAGCAGGCAGTCGAACGAGGCGAGCGGATTGCCGTCGACCACGAGCACGTCGGCGTGAGCGCCTGGCGTGATCTGCCCAAGCTGCCCCACTTGCCCGAGCACCTGCGCACCGACCACGGTCGCACTGCGAAGGATTTCGAGCGGCGAGAGCACTTCGCTGCGCAAGCGGAATTCGTCGCTCTGCAGGCGCTGCGATTGCCCGAGCAGGTCGGTGCCGAAGCCCATCGGCACCCCCGCCGCCCGGAAGATCTCGAGCGAGCGCAAGCCCGCGTGCCGCACGTCTTCGATCTTCGCCACGCTGTCCGCAGGCAGCCCCAGCGATTCGCCTTCTTTCGCAAGCGCGTCGTAGGTCACGAGCGTCGGCACGGCGAACGCGCCGTGCTCGGCCATGACGCGCGCGGCCGCTTCATCGACGAGATTGCCGTGCTCGATGGTTCGCACTCCACATCGTACGGCGCGCGTGATCGCTTCGGCGGTATACGCATGCGCCAGCACATATGTTCCGCGCGCACGCGCTTCCTGAACGATGGCCCGGATCTCGTCCTCCGAATACCCCCATGCACCGACAGGATCGGTTGGCGAGGCAACGCCGCCCGAGGCCATGATCTTGATCTGGTCGGCGCCCATCTGCAGTTCCTCGCGCACCGCGCGACGCACGGCGTCGACGCCGTCGGCCACGCGCGAGATCGCGCCGACACGCGCACAGCAGGAACACGGGCTGTCCGTGCCGATATAGTCGCTACGGCCGCGCATGTCGCCGTGGCCGCCGGTCTGACTGATCGCGCGCCCCGAGACGAACAGGCGCGGCCCCGGCGCGAGCCCCTGTTCGATGGCCTGCTTGAGCGCGAAACCCGCGCCGCCCGCATCGCGCACCGTAGTAAAGCCGCGTCGCAGCATGCCCTGCAGGAGCGGCAGCGACTTCAGCGTGACGAGCACGTTCGGCAAACTCGCTTGCTGCGCGAGATTCAGCTGCGTAGCGTGCACGTGAACATGCAGATCGATGAGTCCGGGCATCAGCGTCTTGCCGCGCACGTCGATCTCGCGCGCCGACGCGCTGCTAATCGCGCGGTCCGAGACTTCCTTGATTCGACCGTTTTCCACCAGCACCGCGTGGCCCTCGCGCAACTCGCCCGCAACGGGGTCGAGCAACGCGCAATTTGAGAACAGCATCGACTCCATCGTGTCTCCTCCCGGCTTCGCGCCGGGTCCTCACCAAGGTTCAAAGGTTTTCGCCGGGCGAGCGTCGCAGCCCGGCAAGCCATTCAGTCGATCGTTGCGTACGCAAGCGTGCGGGGCGTCGTGGTCAGCAATTCGGGCGTGGCGCCCGTCACCACGGAGTCATCGAGACGGAAGCCGCCGAGGCCATAGACATAGAGTCCCGGCTCCGCCGAGTAGACCTCGTTGTCGAGCAGCGCGCGGTGATTGAACGCCATGTCGTCGGGGTACTCGTGACCGATGATGCCCATGCCGTGCCCGGTGCGATGCCGCACGTACTGCCCGCATCCAGCCTGCTCGATTACGGCCTGCGCCGCGGCGTCGATACCCGAAACGGGCTGGCCGGTCACGGCCGCCGCGACCGCCGCCTCGTTGGCGGCGCGCGCCACCTCATGAAAGCGCGCCTGCTCGGCGCTCGGCTTGCCACAGAACCAGGTCCGCTCGTTCTCGATCACGAGACCGTTCAGGCGCGGAATCACGATATTGACGAGACCATCCCCAGCCTGGATCTTCGCGCCGCACGATGCCCCGTCGCCATGCGGCGAGGCCGAAGCCGGCCCGGACAAGGTCCAGCAGCGCATCACCTCGAGGTTCTCGCCGGGAAAGCGGCGCGCGCCCTCCGTGACCATCAGCGTGGCCATCTGGTAATCGAGCTCCTGAACGAGCCGGCCCGGCCGGATGTTTTCGCGGTAGCGCTCCTGCACCCAGCCGGCGAGGCTCGCGGCCGCCCGCATGACCTCGATTTCCTCAGCGTGCTTGACCCAGCGCAGCGAACGCAGCTCGGGCAGCATCGGCATGAACTTCGCATCGGGCAGCAACGGCGCCGCGCGACCGAGCGGACCGCCCGCCGCCTCGACGCCAATGCGCGACGCGCCCAACCCGGCCGCGCGCAAGCGGGCGGCGATCAGCTCGGGTACGTCCGCCAGCAGGGGCAGCCGATCGCCCACGCGCGGATGCTCGGAATACAGCGCGATGTCGTCGAGCCAGAGGTGGCCGCGCTCGCGCGCCATCATCACGTGGTGGGTCGACAACTCGTTCATGATCGCGAACGGCGCGCCGGAGAGCGGCACGCAAACGGCGATCGGGCGCTCCCACGTTTGCACGTCCACGTGGAAATTGGTCGCCCACTGGAAGAAGTCGGCGGATGTGAATACCAGCGCATCGACGCGCTGACGCTCCATGAGCGTCTTCATCAGGCGATGACGGTAGGCGCGCGTCTGTTCGGTCAGTATCGGCATGGATTGCTCCATCAGGACAACGAAATGGAAAGCGAATGCGTCGGGCATGAATCTGCCCGGCGCCCGGTGTATTCAGGTCATCATCGTCTTCGCGTAGCGGCGTTGAATGATCCAATGCGACGACAGCGCGAGAGTGAACGTCACGACCATTGAAACCAGCGAAAGCACGGCGCCGAACGGCCAGTTGTTGGCCTTGGCGATCTGGTCGTAGATGGCGGGCGTCATCATCGTGATGCCGGTGCCGCCCAGCAGGACCGGCGTGGCGTAGGCATTCATGCAAAGGATGAAGACGAGCATCGTGCCGGCCGCAACGCCCGGCGCGGCCATGGGCAGCACGATGCGCGCGAGGGTCTGGCTGAAGCTCGCGCCCAGGTTGCGCGCCGCTTCCTCGATCGAAAAATCCAGCCCCTCCAGCACGCTTTGCAAGGTCAGGATCATGTACGGCAGCACGACAGCCGTGGTGCCCGCAACCACCGCGAACGGCGTGTACAGCAGCCGCACCGGCTGGTCGACGACACCGAGCGCGAGCAGCAACGCGTTGACGAAGCCCGCGTTGCCGAGCATGACCATCCACCCCGCCGCACGCACGACATTGCCGACGAGTAGCGGAAACACCAGCAGCATGACGAGCTGGCTCTTGTAGCGGCTCTGCGTTTTCGCGAGCACGTACGCCACCGGAAAGCCGAACACAAGAGACAGTACCGTGCACAGCGCGGCGACCTTCACGGTGGTCCAGAGCACGGCGTGATAGTACGGATCAGTCAGGAACTGGACGTAGTTTTCCAGCGTGAACGCCGCCTGCATCATCTGGACCGAGTCGAAATGATTGAAGCTGTAGCGCACCAGTTGCAGGCCCGGCAGCACGATCACGAACAGCACGACCAACGTGGCAGGCGAAGCCAGCATGCCTGCCGCGAAATCGCGGCGCCGCGGCGCGGCGTCCAGTGCACTCGTCGACATGGTTCAGAGCCCCGGCTTGAATTCCTTGTTCCAGAAGTCGAGCAGCGCCGGCTTTTGTGCCGTGAAGCTCGCATAGTCGACCTTGACGAGGCGATCCAGCTCCGCATTCGTGAAGCCGACGCTTTGCTGAAGCGCGGGCGGCAAGGACGCGTCGGTCACGGTGGGCGCATAGCCCATCGTCGCGGCGAAGCCCACCTGCGCGCGCGGGTCCAGCATGGCGTTGAGATAGTTGAACCCGCATTCGCGCGAAGGCGCATTCTTCGGCACCGCGGCCTCGAACGTGACGGGCACGCCGCCCTCCTTCGGGAACACGTATTCCACCGGCACGCCGCCCTTCTTCCACTGCAGCGCCCGCGCCTTCCACATGCACGTGATCCAGATCTCGCCGCTCTTCAGCGCCGAAGCCACGGCTTCATTGGACGGATAGACCTTCGGCTGGTTCTTGCGCACTTCACGCAGAAACTGGATGCCGGCAGCCGTGTCGCCGTTGTGCTGCCCGGCCGCAAGCGACGACTGCAGCACGTTGAAGTTGTAGAGGATGTCCGAGAAGCCCACGCGCCCCTTGAGCTTCGGGTCGAGTGCGACCGCGAATGAATCGGGCCTGGCCGCGAACTTCTCCGGGTTGTAGACGATCACCATCGCACTGAAGATGTGAGGAATCGAATACGGCCGGCGCAGCGCTTCGATCGTGTGCGCCGAGTTGGGCACGAGCTTCGTGTCGAGCGGTTCGAGCACGCCCGAGCGATTCACGTCGAACATGTCGAGGTCGGCGAGGCACGCGACGTCGAGCGACCCGTGGCGCGAGGCCTTTTCCGCGCGCAGCTTCGTCATCCGGCCGATCTGGTCCGACGAATCGTAGGTGACGCGCCCGCCCGCGGCTTCGATGATCGGCTTGCCGATGTTCTGCTCGAGCAGCGACATGTAGTCGCCGCCCCACGTGCCGACGACGACGTCGGGACACGCGCTGGCCGCGAGCACCGCGCGCGGGTCGAAGCCGAGCGCGGGAGCGACGAGCAGGCCGGAAGCGGTTTTCAGGAACGTGCGGCGCGTCAGGGAAGCGGTCATAGGTTCATCCTTCAGGCGGAAAAAAGCAGGCAGTCCTCAGTTCTGAAGCACGCGTGCAGCGACTCGCCCGGCGACCAGCTGCCGGCGCCGCGCGCCGTGTTGGGAACGAGCGCGACGAGGCTCTGTCCCCGCTCGCTCGTGAGCCGCAATTCGACGGTCGCACCAAGATAGACCGTGTTGGCGAGCGTGACCGGAATCGATACCTCGCCGATCTCCGGAACCGGCGCGAGCCGCAACCGCTCGGGACGAATGCCGAGCGTCGTGGCATCGGGAGTGGCAGTCTTCACGTCGATCCGCTCGCCCTTTTCCGTGATGAACTGCCCGTTGTCGACATGCCCCGGAAGAAAGTTCATGCGGCCCAGAAAACTCGCGACAAAAGGATTCGCGGGCCGCTCGTAAAGCTCGTCGGCGCTGCCGATCTGCTGGACTCGCCCGTCGTGCATTACGGCCACGCGGTCCGCCATGGCGAGCGCTTCCTCCTGGTCGTGCGTTACGAAGATCGTCGTGAGTCCCAGGCGTTGCTGCAGCGCCCGAATCTCTTCGCGAACCTCGACACGCAGCTTCGCGTCGAGATTGGAGAGCGGCTCGTCGAGCAGGAAAACGTCAGGACGGATCGCAAGCGCGCGCGCAATCGCCACGCGCTGCTGTTGGCCTCCGGAAAGCTGCCGCGGGTAGCGCTCGGCAAGCTGCGTGAGGCGCACCATGTCAAGCGCCTCGCGAATGCGCTGATCGCGCTGGGCCTTCGGCACGCGCCGCATTTCGAGGCCGAACGCCACGTTCTGCGCGACCGTCATGTGAGGAAACAGCGCGTAGCGCTGAAACACCATGCCGGTGTTGCGCCGGTCGGGCGCAAGCCGCGTGACTTCGGTATTGCCGATCCAGATTTCGCCGTCGCTCGGCTCGACGAACCCCGCCACCATGCGCAGCGTCGTCGTCTTGCCACAGCCGCTCGGCCCAAGAAACGCCACCAGCTCGCCCTCGGCAATATCGAACGAGACGTCGGCGACGGCGGTCGTCGCGCCGTATTGCTTGCGCAGGTTGCGCAGGGATACCTGGGCCATGATCAGATCACCTTGCCAAGCTTGACGAAACGATCGGTGATCAGCATGACGATGCCGAGCAGCACGATCTGCGCAGCCGAAACGGCCGCGATGGTCGGGTCGAGATTGAATTCGAGGTACTGCATGATGGCGATCGGCAAGGTCGTCTTGCCGGGGCCCACGAGCGGCAGCGTCATCTCCAGGTTTTCGAACGAGACGATGAAGCCGAACAGCGTGGACGCGACGATAGCGGGACGCAGCATCGGCAACGTCACGCGCCACAGCGTGCGCCACGCACCCGCGCCGAGATTGCGCGCCGCCTCTTCGATGGAAACGTCGATCTGGCCGAGGCTGGCCGTGACGAGCCGGATCGTCCACGGGATCGTGAGACAGACATGGGCGAGCAGCAGGCCGCCGAACGTGCCGACGATATCGGTGTCGAGCGCGTTTTCCGCGCGCAGATAGAAGAGGTAGGTGGCAATGCCGGCGACGATGCCTGGCACCACTAACGGAAGGATAAGCACGTTGCCGACGAGGCGGCGCCCTGGAAGACGATAGCGCGCGAGCGCAAGCGAAGCCGCCACGCCCAGCACCACGCCGCCGATCGCCGCGCCCGCGGCGAGCTTCATGGAGAGCACGAAGCCATTGGCGAACGCGTCGTTGTGCCATGCGTTGGCGTACCAGGACAGCGTATAGCCGGACGGCGGGAACGTGATGATGGCGTCTTTGAAGAAGCTGAGCCAGATGACGAAGATGAGTGGGCTCAGCATGAACAGGTAGACGACCGTGATGCCTGCCCGGACGAGCCACGACGCCGGAACGAGACGTGCGCGAGGCATCGCATGCGCGGAAACGATGCCGTTACGGTCGATGGGAACCTGCGTCACAGAGCGCTCTCCATTCAGCGGTGCGGCTTGCCCGTTTGCTTGCCCGTGCCTTGCTTGCCCGTGCCTTGCTGGCCCGGGTTCATGGCGCGTCGTCACCCGGGCGGTCATTCGTGATCGCCGTTCGTGGACAATGCGAATTCGAATAGGACATGCGATTTCGATTCACAGTATCATGAAAAAAAATCGGCGCAAAGCTGCGCTCAGGGAGGGTTTACGCGGGACGTGGGACAGCAGCGAGGTTGTTGTGGCAACGAGCCGGAGGCCTGCGGGCGGTCAGTCGGGTGCCTGATCGGGCATGACGTTTGCGAGACGATCTCGCCCGCATGGCGTTCCACTGAGTGGTTCGATCACACTGTACGGACAGCGCCACGCGGAAGATCACGCATCCACGGAGGCCTCATGCCACTCGCAATCCGCTGCGCGCGCAGGAAAACAACCAGAACAAGCAGAACAAATACAACGGCATTGCGCCAGTTACGGGCATCGTGGCTCACTACCCGGCGTGTCTTGCTCGCCGGCGCTACATGTGCCCTTGCCGCATTCGGTCAGTGCGCGCACGCGCAGACTCCCTCGCCGCTCGGCGAATGGCAATACTCCGCCGGTATCCCGCTCGAAAAGCTCTTCGAGCCGAACCGCCCCGACCTCGAAGCGCGCCTCGGCGTGGGCGCGACGTTCGAGCCGCGCTACGACGGCTCGGATCGCTATCACACGCTGGTCGGACCGAGTATCGACATTCGCTACAAAGACATCCTGTTTGGATCGACAGGCGAAGGCTTCGGCGTGAACGTGCTGCAGGGGCCGAACTGGCGTGTGAGCGTCGCCGCCGCGTACGACCTCGGGCGGCGCGGCCAGGACGACCCCACGCGTCTAAATGGGCTTGGCAACATCAATCCGGCGCCGGAGATGAAAATCGCCGGCGAATATGTCGTCTCGAAGGACTTTCCGCTCGTGTTCCGCACAGCCTTCACGCGCAGCTTCGGCGGCTCGAACGGCTGGACCGCGGATCTCGGCGCGTACATGCCGCTGCCGGGCAGCAATAAAACGTTCTATTGGTTCGCGGGCCCCTCGGTCACGTTCGCCGACTCGAATTACATGCAGAGCTGGTTCGGCGTGACGCCACAGCAATCGGCCGCATCGGGCTATCGGCAGTACGACGCCAGCGCGGGCCTCAAGTCGGCCGGTTTCGGCATCACGATGGTCTACTTCGTGAACAAGCACTGGTTCGTGAGCGCCGATGGCGCGATCAAGCGCCTGCTCGGCAGTGCCGCGCACAGTCCGATCATCCAGACGAAGACGGGCGGTGTTTGCGATGTTTCGATCAACTACCAGTTCTAGTGCTTGCGTAGACTCCGCAAGCCATCGCACCGCGCCCGCACAATCTCATTCACCGCTCATTCTTTGCAACTATGCTGACCTATGGGCCAAGGGCCCATGAGGTCGGCTGTGGCGGCAAACACCCGCGCACGCTGGCCGCGTTCCCACTTCATCCTCAGGATCGACCATGCTCGCGCCGATTGTCACGGCCCCCTTCCTCGGTCAGCCCGCGTGGCTCTGGGTTGCCTTCCTCACGGTCGTGATCGTGCTGCTCGTGCTCGATCTCGGCGTGCTGCATCGGGACGACCACGAGATCGGCATTCGCGAGAGCCTGTGGCTCTCGCTCGGCTACATCGTGGTGGGCGTGCTGTTCGGCGGCTTCGTCTGGTGGCAGCTTGGTGCGGAACCGGCCACCGAGTACATCACCGGCTATCTGATCGAAAAATCGCTCTCGCTCGACAACGTGTTCGTCATCGCATCGATTTTCGGTGCGCTCGCCATCCCGCGTCAGCTGCAGCATCGCGTGCTGTTCTGGGGCATCGTCGGCGTACTGGTGCTGCGCGCGCTGATGGTCGGCCTCGGCGCGGCGCTCGTCGCGCAGTTCGAGTGGATGCTGTACGTGTTCGGCCTATTTCTCGCCGTGACCGGCGTGAAGATGTTGTTCGGCTCGAAAGAAGAACCCGGCGTGGGAGACAGCAAGCTGCTGCGCTGGCTGCGTGGCAAGCTGCCGGTGACGCCGCAGCTAGAGGGACGCGCGTTCCTGGTGCGGCGTGCGCATCCGCGCACCGGCAAGCTGACGCTGTTCGCCACGCCGCTCCTCGTCGCGCTCCTGATGATCGAGTTCGCAGACCTGATCTTCGCCGTCGACTCGATACCGGCGATTTTCTCGATCACGATCGATCCGTTCATCGTCTATACGAGCAACATCTTCGCCGTGCTGGGCCTGCGCGCGCTCTACTTTGCGCTCGCGGCAATGGCGCACCGCTTCTACTACCTCAAGCATGCGCTCGCGCTCGTGCTCGTGTTCATCGGCGCGAAGATCTTTCTGGTCGGCATCATCGGCAAAATTCCCGCGGTGCTGAGTCTCGGCGTGACGACTGCGCTGCTAGTGGGTGGCGTGGTGGTGTCGCTCATCAAGACGCGCAAGACGAAAGACACACTGGGCGCCTCTTGAGCGCCCACCCCGTGTTCCTCATTTTTCGCTCATTTTGCTCTGAGAGGATGGGTTCCATCGAGGCCGCACCGCCCTCCACACACGGCACAAGGCGGCACCGGTCTCGATGACCTGTCATTCAACACGGAGCGCATCATGAAATGCCCGAACTGTCCCGACGTCACCCTCTCGCTCTCGGAGCGCCAAGGTGTGGAACTCGACTACTGCCCGCAGTGTCGCGGAGTCTGGCTCGATCGCGGCGAACTCGACAAGCTGATCGAACGCAGCGGCAACCCGCGCCATAGCGACGAAGACGCGGTGCAGGCAGGCCGCCACCACGGCGCGCAGCATGGCGACTATGCCCCGCGGCGCGCAGCATGGCGACTATGCCCCGCGCCGCGCCCATGACAGTTACGGCCATGAGCGCCGCCGCAAGTCATGGCTGGGCGACATCTTCGACTGAGCCAGGCCAAAGCCAATCGCACCATCGCCGTTACGTTTCTAGAGGATTCCTGATCATGCGCACCTATACCTGCAACAGCCCCCAGGCCGCCGGCCGGATCGTCGCCATCGCCCTGCTCGCGGACGGCCACCTGAGCAGCGAAGAGCTTGCCGCCCTGCATCGCGCGCGCATTGCCGACCGGCTCGGCCTCGCGCCCGGCGAGTTCGGCAAGATCGTGCAGGGCCTGTGCGAAGACCTGCTGACCAGCTCGCACCTGAACTGGAGCGACGCGTGCAAGCTCGACTCCAACGTGATGCAGCACGTGATGCGCGAACTGGACGACCCCGAACTGCGCGCCGAGGTGCTCAATCTGTGCCATGTGGCGGTGTATGCAGACCGGCACGTGGCCGACACCGAAGTCGCGCTGCTCGCCTCGCTGAGCCGCGCGTGGCAGCAGGATCCGCGGCAACGTCTGTTGTCCTGACTTTTCGCGCGATACGTGAGACTTCCCCCCACGCATCGCGCCGCGCGGCGAGCTTTGCGCTCGCCGCGTTTTTTTCTTGCCGCGCGGGCGGCGCGCACTCACACGCACACGGCCCAGCCGAGCCCGCGCACGTTGCGGATTACCGCGTGCCCGAACTTGCGGCGCACGCTATAGATCACGGCATCCACCGCATTGCTTTCCACTTCCTCACCCCACCCGTAGAGCCGCTCTTCGAGCTGCTGACGCGAGAGAATCGCGCCGGGCCGCTCGAGCAGCGCGAGCATGAGCGCGTACTCGCGCGCGGAAAGGTCGTCGGACTGGCCGTCGAACGTGAGGCGGCGCGCATTCATGTCGAGCGTGACGCGCCCGCTGCCCATCGTCGGCGATGCGAAGCCCGCCTTGCGCCGCACCACGGCGCGAATGCGCGCGAGCAGTTCCTTGCTTTCGAAGGGCTTCACGAGGTAGTCGTCGGCGCCGAGATCGAGACCTTCCACGCGCGTGTCCACGTCGTCACGCGCGGTGATGATGAGCACCGGCGTCCCATTGCCCGCCTCGCGCAGGCTGCGCAGCACGTCGAGGCCGCTCATGTCGGCCAGGCCCAGATCGAGGAGGATGGCCGTGTACGAGCCGTCGCGAATCGCGGCGCGGCCACTCTCGCCCGTGCGCACCCAGTCGACGCTGTACGACGCATCCTTCAACGCGCGCAGCAGCGCGGGCCCGATCAGCAGATCGTCTTCGATCAGCAGAATCCGCATGGTGTCCGTCCTTTCTTTCGCTGGCTACCCCAGATTTTGCCTCACCTGCGTTGGCCGACCTGACATCTCGCGCCGCTCAGCCGCTCAGCCGCGCGGCAGCTCGATACGCGCGACGATGCCCGTGTGTCCGTCCCGGCGGTTCGCGAGCGTCACGCGCCCGCGATAGCTCTGTGCCAGCGCCTGCGCGATCGCGAGGCCGAGCCCGCTGCCTTGCATGTCGTGGCCGCCCGCCCGA
Organism: Paraburkholderia sp.; assembly: GCF_035501035.1. Classification (GTDB taxonomy): domain Bacteria; phylum Pseudomonadota; class Gammaproteobacteria; order Burkholderiales; family Burkholderiaceae; genus Paraburkholderia. Next base: position 3,574 of record NZ_DATJWR010000377.1, on the reverse strand, counting down.
AAAAAGCGGTCGAACACGCGCGGCAAATCGGCCTCGGCAATGCCCGGCCCGTTGTCGCTCACTTCGATCACGACAGTCTCTTCTTCGCGGCGCACTGCCACGTCCACGCGCGCGCCTTCGTGGCCGTAGCGGATCGCGTTATCGACGAGATTGCGCACGAGCACGCGCATATCGGCTTCGGTGGCGCGCACCGTCACGTCGTCGAGGCGCTCCACGCCCAGATCCACGCGGCGCGCGTCGGCCAGCGGCAGCAGATCCGCCAGCACGTCGGTCACGAGCTGTGGCAGCGACACGTCGGTCAACACACGCTGCGCGCTGCCGATTTCGGCGCGCGCGAGCCCCAGCAGTTGCGAGACGAGCGAACCGGTGCGCACGATGCCGCGCCGCAACTCCTCGAAGCGTTCCGGGTACTGCTCGGGCGGCGCGTTGCGCAGGTTGTCGACCTGCAATTGCATGGCGGAGATCGGCGAGCGCAATTCGTGTGCGGCATCGGCGATGAACATGCGCTCGGCGTTCACGAGCACGGAAAGCCGCTCGATCATGCGATTGATCGATTCGACGAAGGGCCGCAATTCGACGGGCGCCTGCGCGACTTCGAGCGGCTTCAAGTCGTGCAGATCGACCTTCGCGGCGCGCCGCCCGACGCGTTCGAGCGGCCGCAGCGAAACCCGCACCGTCACGGCGATCGTGAACGCGAGCAGCGGCAACAGCGCGAGCACGGGCAGGAGGCTCCAGAACGCCACGCGCAAGGCGTTGCGGTTGCGCATGCTGCGCGATTCGGCCACCTGAATGTATTCGTCGCCGGCGGCGAGCGCGAATACGTCCCATGCCTCGCCGTCGTAGTCGATCGACGAAAACCCGCTCGCTGCGCGCGGCAGCGCGAGCTTGGCGTTGCTGGTGCGGCTCGGCGCGCCGCGGTCTCCGGCGGACCAGATTTGCACGACGAAATCGTCAGCGGCCGGGCGTGCGCCGGGCTCTTCGGCGGCGCGATGCGGCACGCCCGTCTGCACGTGCGCGGCGGCGTCGCGCAGGCTCGCGTTGAACTCGGCAGCAAGGCTGCGCACGACGAGGAAGGTGCCCAGCGCGCCCAGCACGCCGACGAGGATCGCGAGCGTGCCGATCGCAATGCTCAGGCGGCGATGCAGGGAATGCGCGGCGAAGAACATGGAGCGTCTCGGGTTGGGAGGCGCGCTCCATCATAAAGGATTCGCGGCACGCATTCGGCCGCGCGGCGTGCTTCAGCGGTGCCCGCCGCCACCCATGCCGCCCATGCCACCGGTGCCACCCGCATGGCCCATGCCGCTCCAGACGGTGCCGTGCCCGCCATGAAAGCCGCCGTGCATGCCCGAGACCGGCCGCGTATGCGGCGCGCCGGGAAAGACGTGATCCATGTGATGAAAATGATGGAAATGGTCGATGAACACGAACGAGCCGCCCACGAACACGGGTGGCCACCAGCCGTACCACGGGCCGGCATAGTAGGCTGACGCGTCGGGCCAGGCCACCGGATAGACCAGCGTGTCGTCCCCTTGCACGATCTGCCAGGTGCCGTCGGGCTGCAGGCACGCGAGGCCGCTGATCTGCTGCGGCGCGCCGTCGATCACGGCGGTGCCGGTAACGGTGCGGCAGGGCGGCGGCGGATATGACGCATCCGCGGGCTGCTGCGATACAACCGGCGTCGAACAGGCGGCCAGCAGCACGGCCAGTACATTAAAGGCGAAAAGTTTGCGCATGATGTCGTCCCTCGCGATGGACCGGCCCCATGACGCGCGGATTGCGCGCCGGCGCCGTGAAGACTCCATCGGTACGCCTCGCACGCCGGCGCGCGGATTCGTCCGTGCGCCGGCGTGTCATCTGCAAAACGAGGGGCGTGGACGCGCTATTCCTTTGCGTGCCACGCGCACGGCTGGGCCCCGATTACCGCATGTTTCCGTCGATGGCCACGGCGCAAGTCATGCCTGCCACTGCGTAACGAACGCGCGGATGTCTTCGTTCACGCGCGCCGCCTGGTTGAAGTACATGCCGTGCGTGCCGCCTTCGTAGACCTTCAGCGTCGCGCGCGCGAGGGCGGCCGCCGTGGGACGCCCGGTGATCTCCAGCGGCGCCGAGGCGTCGCAGTCGCCGTGCAGCACGAGCGCGGGCACGTCGATCGCGGCCAGTTCGCGGCGGAAATCGGTTTGCACCTGCACGCGACACAGTTGCGCCGCTGCGAAGAAGGACGCGCCCAGCATCATGTCAGCCGTCCACTGAATCGTCGTGCGCGAGGTGCCGGGGCTGAAGTACGCTTGCGCGCGCCGCTCGATCCAGTTGGGGAACGACTCCAGCATTTCCTCGAGCGAGGCTTCGAAGAGGTTCGCGTCGAGGCCGCCGGGGTTGTCGGCAGACTTCAGCAGGCAAGGTGTCGAAGCCGGCGAAAGCAGCACGATGCCTGCCACGCGGCGCGAACCGTGGCGGCTCAAATAGCGCACGATCTCGCCGCTCGCGAACGAATGGCCGACCAGCGTCACGCGCACGAGACCGCGTGCGTCGAGCACGGCTTCGAGGTCGTCGGCGAGCGTGTCGTAGTCGTAGCCGCGGCCGGGGTCGCTCGAACGTCCGTGCCCGCGGCGGTCGTACGCCACGCAGCGAAAGCCCGCGGCCGCGAGCGGCGCGCATTGGTGGTTCCACATGTCGGCGTTGAGCGTCCAGCCCGAGAGGAACACGAGCGGCACGCCATCGCCCCAGTCGCGATAGTGCAGCGCAGTATCGTCGTCGATGCGGATATAGCCGGGTTGGCGGGTGGACAGGGATTCGCGTGCCATGGTCGTCGCTCCTTGCGGTTGGGTGAGCCGATGAGCGTCATGGTCGGCGAAGGCGTGCACGCTGACGATTACGTCGGAGGTAATGGCCGGGCGTATGCATCGCCCGCTTGCGCCTGCCGGGCTCGCCGCAACGGGGCACGGGCGCGGTGCGCGGCGTGTTGCGCGAAGAGGCCGTGAAGGCTGGCGCGTTGAAGATCGACTTTTGCGTTTGAGCGCGGCGCCCGGCGCCATGCTCGGCGCACAAAAAGAAAACGCCCCGACGGGCAATCCGTTGGGGCGTTTGACTTACCGCCTGCGCACAACGCGCGGGAAAGCGCGCTGCGTGCCACAGCAAAGGTGCTTAGCGTTGCGCGATCGGCTTCGCTTCGCGCGGCGTTTCGCCGATGAAGAGCTGACGCGGACGGCCGATCTTCTGCTCGGGGTCGGCAATCATTTCGTTCCACTGTGCAATCCAGCCCACCGTACGCGCCATCGCGAAGATGCAGGTGAACATCGAGGTCGGGATGCCCAGCGCGCGCTGCACGATGCCCGAATAGAAGTCGACGTTCGGGTACAGCTTGCGTGACACGAAGTATTCGTCTTCCAGCGCGATCTTTTCGAGCTGCATGGCGAGCTTGAACAGCGGGTCGTCGTGCAGGCCCAGTTCGTTCAGCACTTCGTAGCACGTCTCGCGCATGAGCTTCGCGCGCGGGTCGTAGTTCTTGTACACGCGGTGGCCGAAGCCCATCAGCTTCACGCCCGAATTCTTGTCCTTGACCTGCCTGATGAATTCG
>NZ_DATJWR010000376.1:0-9778 GCF_035501035.1 Paraburkholderia sp. | reverse complement strand
GTGTCCGCGCCTGCCGTGCTGTTGGCCGCCGTGCCGAGTGCCTTGTTCTGGGCCGTCGCGCTCAGGTGCGAGGCGAAGCTGCTCGCGATGCCCGAGCCTGCGCTCGTACCTGTGCCTGTGCCTGCGCCCGTGCCAGCGTCGGCAGTGGCCGCCGTGCCGCTCGCCGTGCCGGCGACCGCGTGCGCGGAGAGCGCGCCCGCGCCGCCGCGCAGCGTCGCGAGCGCGGCTTGCAGCGCGTCGTGCACCGACTTTGCCGTGGCGCCCGTAGCGCTTCCCGTGGCCGTGCCGTCGCTCGCCGTGTCCGCGCCGGCGACCGCCGTTGCCGCCGCGGCGGCAGCCGCCGAGGCCACGCCCGCGAGCGTGCTGTCGCTGCTCGCCTGGGATGCGTCGCTTGTGGCGTTCGGGTCGGTTTGCGTCTGCTGGGCCTGTTGCGTCTGCTGCGCTTGCTGTGCCTGGGCCGCGGCGGCCTGGGCGCCTGCGGCTTCGGCCTGCTCGCGCTGGATGCGCGAGGCGTGGGCGTGATGATCGGCGTCCGACGCTCGCTGCGAGCTTTGCCCGCCGGTCGTGCCCGCCGTCTGCGCGCTGCTGCTCGTGCCGGTGCTGCTGCTCGTGCTCGTGCTCGCCGCTTGCGACGCGCTCGTGCTGGACTGCGCGGAGGCGTTGGACTGCGCGCTTTGCGTGGACTGGGCGCTCCTGGTGGATTGCGCGCTCGAGGCGCTCATCGCGGCCTGCGAATTCTGCGCGTCGATGCTCTGCTGGAGCGTCTGGGCGAAATCCAGACCCGACTGGCTCGACTGGTTCGCCTGGCTGGCGGCATTCGCCGCATTGCTGCCCGACCCGGCGCCGGTGGCGCCGCCGAGAAGCGAGGAGAGTGTGGAGAGGAGCGACATGCTGGCGGTCTCGACGGCGAGTTACGGGTGTTGCGACGTGCGCATGCGCAGCACGCGGGCGGCGTGCTCGTCGGCGTCGCGCTGTTCGCGGCGGGCGTCCTTGCGCGCCTGCACCTCGTCATGACGCGCCTGCAGCACCTCGTACGAGCCGAGCTTCTGCTTGCTGCGCTGCCATTCCGGCTTCGCGGCTTCCACGCGCGCGGTGGCCTGCTCGAGAATGCGCCGCTGCTGCTCGATCGCGGCGTCGAGCGTGTCGATGAACGCCTGGAAATTGCGCACGTTGCCCGCCGCCATGCCGGCGCGCGCCGATTGCGTGAAGCGCGCGTGATACTCGTCGCGGTAGTTGATGAGCGCTTCCAGCTGTTTTTCGACTTCGCTGCGCTCGCGCTGCACGCGGCCGAGCCGCTGCGTGGCGGCGTCGACATCGTCCTGCGCGAGGCCAATCAAGGTTTGCAGCGCGGTCTGTTTCGTCATGTCCTGGCTCCAATCAGCTGGCCGAGCATCTCGACGCTCTGATCATAGTTAGCGGTTTCGCGAAAACCCTGCTGAAGAAAAGCTTCGATACGCGGGTACAGCGCGATCGCCCGGTCGAGCACGGCGTCGCGCCCGCTCACGTACGCGCCCACGTTGATGAGGTCCCGGTTGCGCTGGTAGCGCGAGAGCATCTGCTTGAGCGCGCGCGTCTGGTTCAGATGCCGCTCGTCGATCAGCGCGGTCATCGCGCGGCTGATCGACGCCTCGATGTCGATTGCCGGATAGTGCCCGGCCTCGGCGAGCGTACGCGAAAGCACGATATGGCCGTCGAGAATCGCGCGCGCCGAGTCGGCGATCGGATCCTGCTGGTCGTCGCCTTCGGTGAGCACGGTGTAGAACGCCGTGATCGAGCCGCCGCCCTCGGGGCCGTTGCCGGTGCGATCGACGAGCGCGGGCAGCTTGGCGAACACCGAAGGCGGGTAGCCCTTGGTCGCCGGCGGCTCGCCGATCGCGAGCGCGATCTCGCGCTGCGCCATCGCGTAGCGCGTGAGCGAATCCATGAGCAGCAGCACGTGCTTGCCCTGATCGCGGAAGTATTCGGCGAGCGAGGTCGTGTAGGTGGCGGCCTGCATGCGCAGAAGCGGCGACACGTCGGCGGGCGCGGCCACCACGACCGAGCGCGCGAGGCCATCCTCGCCCAGGATCTGTTCGATGAACTCCTTCACTTCGCGGCCGCGCTCGCCGATCAGGCCGATCACGATCACCTCGGCGCTGGTCGCGCGCGCCATCGTGCCGAGCAGCACCGATTTGCCCACGCCCGAGCCCGCGAAGAGGCCCATGCGCTGGCCGCGCCCGACCGTGAGCAGCGCGTTGATGGCGCGCACGCCCACGTCGAGCACGTGACGGATCGGCTCGCGGTTCAGCGGGTTGATGGTGGGCGCGGTGAGCGGCGCGTCGATGTCGGTGGCGAGCGGCCCGAGCCCGTCGAGCGGGCGGCCCGATGCGTCCACGACGCGGCCGAGCATGCCCCAGCCCACCGGCAGGCGCTTGGCGCCCGCCATCGGGTCGGCGATCGGCGCGCTCTCCAGCGGCCAGACGCGTGCGCCGGGCAAGAGGCCCGCGACTTCGGTCGTCGGCATCAGAAAGAGCTTGTCGCCCGCGAAGCCGACCACTTCGGCTTCGCACATCGGCAGCGAACTGCCCTGCGGCAGCTCGATCATCACCTCCGATCCCACGGCGAGGCGCAATCCCACCGCTTCGAGCACGAGACCCGCGGCGCGCGTGAGGCGCCCGCAGCCGCGCAGCGGCAGCGCGAGCGCGTTGCGATCGCGCACGCCGCGCAGGTGCGCGTTCCACGAGACGAGGTGAGGGTTGGCCGGGTCGTAGTTCGGCGGCGGCACGTAAGGCGCCGGGCGGGCTTCTGCCTCGTCCGGTCCGCCATGCCCAGCCGCGTCGGCGGCGAGCGCCTCGCTGATTGCGTCGATTGCGCCAATTTCGCGCGCCGCGCGCTCGCTCGCGTCCTCGCTCACGAGCACCGCGCCGGTCTGCGTGGGGTCGTGCGCGAGCGGGCCGAAGGAGGCGAGTGCGAGCTCCTGCTCGAGCGGCGTGAGGCCGTCCGTGTGTATCGTCTGATGGCTCGGCAAGGCTGGCGGGTTCACCATGGCCTTGCCTTGCCAAGCGCCGCCATCACGCGTTCCCAGCGCGAGGCGATGCCGGCGTCCGTTTCGCCCGTCGCGGCCTGCGCGCGGCAGCCGCCGCGCTCGATGGCCGGGTCGGTGCGCACGGTCCATCCGCGCGCCTGAAGATCTTCCATGAGGTAGGCCTCGACGATCGGCAGATCGGCCGGGCTCACCACGAGTTGCGGCGAGCCGACGAGCTGCGGCTCGGCGGCCAACACCTCGCGCGCGACCGCGACGAGCGCCGTCGGGTCGTACTGGACGTGCTGACGCACGACCTGCTGGGCAATGTCGAGCGCCAGCTCGACGAGCGTTTCAGCCACGCCCGCCTGCACCGTTTCGAGCGCGTCGCTGAAGCGGCCAGCCAGCAGCGCGAGCTGCATCGCCTGCGCGTGTGCCACCGCCTTGCCTTGTTCGAAGCCCTGCTGGAGGCCTTGCCCGTGGCCGGCCTGAAAGCCGAGCGCCTGGCCCGCCACGTGGCCTGCCTTGAGCCCTTCCTGGTGGGCCGCCTCGCGCAGGCGCTGGAGCTCTGCCTCGAAAGCGGCCGTCTCGTCAGGCGAGGGCGGCGGCGGAGGGGGCGGCGGCGGATCGAACGACGCCATCTCCCAGCGCTGGTACGCTGAGCGACGCGCGCCGTTGGGCTTCTGATCAGACATACGCGTCTTCCGCCTTGCCGCCGATCGCGATCTGACCGCTTTCGGCGAGGTTGCGCACGATCTGCAGGATGCGGCGCTGCTGCGCCTCGACTTCGGAGACACGCACCGGACCGCGCGCGTCGAGGTCCTCGGCGAGCAGTTCGGCCGCGCGCTGCGACATGTTCGCGAGGAACTTGGTGCGCAGCGCGGGCGGCGCACCCTTGAGCGAAATGATGAGCGACTCCGACTCGACTTCCTTGAGCAGCAGCTGGATCGCGCGGTCTTCGAGGTCGAGCAGGTTCTCGAACACGAACATCTGGTCGATGATCTTCTGCGCGAGCTCCGCATCGTACTGGCGCACGTTTTCGAGCACGCCTTCCTCGTGCTGGCTCGTCATGAAGTTGAGGATTTCGGCCGCCGTGCGGATGCCGCCCATCGGGCTGCGCTTGAGGTTGTCGCTGCCCGAGAGCAGGTTCGTGAGCACGTCGTCGAGCTCGCGCAGCGCCTGGGGCTGGATGCCGTCGAGCGTCGCGATACGCAGCAGCACGTCGTTGCGCAGGCGCTCGGTGAAGCACGAGGCGATCTCCGACGCCTGATCGCGGTCGAGGTGCACGAGGATCGTGGCGATGATCTGCGGATGCTCGTTCTTGATGAGCTCCGCCACCGACCCCGAATCCATCCACTTGAGGCCTTCGATGCCGCTCGTGTCGCCGCCTTGCAGGATGCGGTCGATGATCGCGCCGGCCTTGTCCTCGCCCAGCGCCTTCGTGAGCACGTTGCGGATGTAGTCGTTCGAGTCGAGCGAGAAGGCCGTGTGCTGCTCGGCTTCCTTCACGAAGTCCTGCAGCACGTCTTCGATTTCTTCGCGCTTGACGTTCTTGAGCGCGGCCATGGCGGCGCCGATTTTCTGCACCTCGCGCGGCCCGAGGAACTTGAAGACCTCGGAGGCCTCTTCCTCGCCGATCGACATGAGCAGCAGCGCGCTCTTGGTAGCCCCTTCAGCGTTCATCGTTCACCCAACTCTTGACGACGGTTGCGACGATCTTCGGATCCTGGCGCGCGATCGTGCGCGCGTATTCCAGGTTGCGTTCGAACTTGTTCTTCTCGTTTTCGAAGGCGAGCAGGGCGGCTTCGCTGTCCGCGCCCTCTTCGCCCTCGGCGCCGAGCGCCTTGGCCACCGGCAGGCCGTCGAGCAGCAGCGGCTCGCCGTCGCCCATGCCCGGCAGCGAAGGCGCGGCCGGCTCGGGCGGCGGGAACGCGCGGCGCAGCGCCGGCTTCACCATCACGAAATAGAGGAAGAGCGCCACGGCGCCAATGCCGAGCCACGTCGCGATCTGTTTGGCGAGCGCGATGATGTCGGGCTGACGCCACCACGGCAGGTTCGCGTTCGGGTCGACATCCTGCTGGAACGCGGCGTTCACCACGTTCACCGAGTCGCCGCGCTTCGCGTCGTAGCCCATCGCGTCCTTCACGAGCTGCTCGACCTGCGCGAGCTTTTGCGCGTCGAGCGGCTGCAGGCTGGCGTGGCCCTTCGCGTCCACCTTCTGCTGATAGTTCACGATTACCGCCACCGAGAGGCGCTTGATGTCGCCCGGCGCCTGGCTGTAGTGGCGCACGGTCTTGTCGAGCTCGTAGTTCGTGGTGGTGTCGCGATGATCGGAAACGGGCACCGGCGCCGACGCGCCGCTCGCGCCCGCCGGCGCGCTGACGGGCGCCGAGGCCGGCTGCGGCGGCTGGTTCGTGAGCGCGCCGGGCACGCCGCCCGCGCCGCCTTGCTGCAGCTCCGTCGAAATATTCTGCTGCTGGCTGCGGATGGCGGCTGCCTGCGGGTTGCCGTTCGGCCCGTAGGCTTCGGAGGTCTGCTCGAGCTTCGAGAAGTCGAGGTCGGCGCTCACCTGCGAGCGCGCGTTGCCGGAGCCGAAGAGCGGCGCGAGGATCGCGTCGATGCGGGCCTGGGTGTCGTGCTCGACCTGGCGCACGTACTTGAGCTGCGAGGCGTCGAGGCCGATGCCCGTTGCGCCTTGCGTGAGCAGGTTGCCGTCCTGGTCGACCACCGTGACGTTGCGCACCGGCAGGTCCGGCACGGCCGAAGCCACCATGTGCGTGATGGCGGCGACCTGGCCGTCGTCGAGGATGCGGCCCGGATACAGGTTCACGAGCACGGAGGCGGAGGGCGCCTCGCGCTCGCGCACGAACACGGAAGGCTTCGGAATGGCCAGATGCACGCGCGCCGACTTCACGCTCGCGATCGACTGGATCGTCTGCTCGAGCTCGCCTTCGAGCGCGCGCTGGTAATTGACCTGCTCGGCGAACTGGCTGATGCCGAACTTCTGGTTGTCCATCAGCTCGAAGCCGACCGAGCCGTTCTTGGGCAGGCCCTGCGAGGCGAGCCGCAGGCGCATTTCGTTGACCTGCTCGGAGGGCACGAGAATCGCGCCGCCGCCATCGGAGAGCTTGTAGGGAACGTTTGCGGCCTGGAGCGCGGTAATGATGGCGCCGCCGTCACGGTCCGAGAGATTGCTGTAGAGCACCTTGTAGTCGGGCGCGCGCGACCACAGCACGAGGGCCGCGACCACGGCCACGAGCACCGCCACGGCGAAAATGAGCGGCGCGCGCGGGTTGCCGCGCACGTTGCGCAGCGACGAGAGCGAGCCGAGGCGTTGCGCGAAGCCGCCGCCCAGGTCTTCCGCGGCGCCTGGCAGGCCGGCGCCCGCGCCGGCGCCGGACGCGCCCGGTGTGGCGAGGCCCATGCGGGCGTCGGGGTTGATCAAAGAGTTGGCAGACGAATCCATGCGACGGGTATCTCCGGAGGCTTCCAGGTCTCGCCGCGCACGGCGGAGACTTTCACGAGAGGCATTATCCGAGAGCCGTGACAAGCCGATTGCGCGAATAGAGCCGGGTTTTCCCCCTAGTTTCGGGGCTCTCGAAACCGGCCCGCTGCTATGCTCTCCCCCAGATTCGGCGCCGTGTAAGCGCGCCGTGCCGACCGGGCGCCGCGCCTTTGCCGGGCGTGTGCCGCGGCCGGCGTGATTCCCCGCGTGTCCCCTTTTCGTGGAGCAAACATGACCGTGCCCGTATCTCCGCTCACGTCCGCCTTGGCGCAAATGCAGTCCATGGCGGCGCAGGCGGCCGGCGGCCCCACCGCAGCCGACGACGCGTCGGGCGCCGCGACGGCTGGCGGGTTTGCGGCGGCGCTCAAGGCGTCGCTCGACAAGATCAGCGACGACCAGCACAAGGCCGTGGGCGAATCGCAGGCGTTCGAACTGGGCGCGGGCAACGTGTCGCTCAACGACGTGATGGTCGACATGCAGAAAGCCAACATCGGCTTCCAGTTCGGCCTGCAGGTGCGCAACAAGCTCGTTTCCGCCTACACCGACATCATGCAGATCCAGGTATGACGGTCGCCAGAGCCTCCATGCGCGTTACGCGCTAAAGCTTCCCCCATTACGTTCCGATAACCCGGCTAGAACCGCACGGCGCTGCGCACATGCGAGGCGTGCCGGGCGAGTGCACCCCTAGCCAAACGTATTGAGGAGAAGCGCTGATGTTTTCCCCTGCCCAATCTGGAGCCAACGCCTATGCACGCGTGGGCGTCGAAACGGGGGTCATGGGTGCGAGCCCGCACATGCTGATCTCGCTCCTGTACCAGGGCGCGCGGCGAGCGATTGCGCAGGCACGTATGCATCTGCAGGCCGGCAACGTCGGCCCGCGCTGCGAGGCGATCGCCAAGGCGATCCGGATTGTCGAGAGCGGGCTCCAGCTCGCGTTGAACGTCGAGGCAGGCGGCGAGATCGCGCAACGCCTCAATGCGCTGTACAGCTATATGACGCGGCGCTTGCTGGAAGCCAATATCAAACAGAGCGAGACCATGCTGGTCGAAGTCGACGGACTGCTGGCTACGCTCGAGGAAGCCTGGTTGGGGATAGCGCCGGAAGTGGCGCGGATGGCCGAACAGTCATCTGCGCTAGCGTCCGGCGCATCGACGAGATGAGTTCAAAAGCAGACTACTTCGCCCGCTACGAAGCGATCGCGGCCGTCTCGGGGCAGATGCTCTGCGCGGCGCGCGACGCACACTGGAACGATCTGATCGGCTTGCAGGAGGAGTATCGGCTGCTCGTCGACGCGCTGAGGGACGCCGAAGGGGGCGTGCGGCTCACGGTGGCCGAACGCACGCGCAAGTACGAGCTGATCCGCCAGATCCTCGCCGACGACGCCGCCATTCGCGACCTCGCGAGCCCTTGCATGGCGCGGCTTTCGGCGCTCTTTTACGGCACCGCGCAGCCCGCGCGGGTCTTGCAGGAAATCTACGGCGCGCGCTAGCGCGATGCGCCGGCATGTACGAAACGCGTATGCGTGTGCTGCCACGGCCTGGCATGGGACCGGATGGCGCCGAGTTGGGGCGTGGGCCCTGACTCCGGGCGACAGGGTTGGGCAGTGAGCGACACGTGAGCGAGGCGAGCGCTGCGCTCTCGCGCAGATCCGGAAAACCATGAACGGAATCGACACCGGGGCCACCGCGCTCCTAGCGAGCCGCATAGCGGCGCTCACGCCGGTCGGCCAGCAAGGCAGCGCCGGGGCCGCGCAATCGGGCGTTTCTGCGCTCGCGACGGGCACGGCCGCGCTCGCCGACGCCCAAACCCAAACCACTACCGGCAGTGCACCGGATTCGACGCAGACCGTGTTGTCGGCGGTCGCGCTGGCGCTCGACGCGATCATCCGCTCGGGCGGCGAGGCGACGCCGGCCGTGGTGGGCAGCGCGCCGCTCTGGGCCGATCCCGACACCGATCCCGGCGAGCAACCCTCCGCGCAAGGCGGTGCGGCCTCGCTGCCGCTGCCGGGGCTCGCCGCCGCCGAAGCCGCATTGCTGACCGACCTCGCGCTCGCGACTCAGGCCTCGGCTGGCGACGCGCTGGCCGCCGCGGCCGACGCCGGGGATGGCGCCGACGCCCAAGCGGCATCTTCGGCGCAGGGCGCGCCATCTCAAGCTTCACAAACGGCGCAAACCGCACAGGCCGGCGCTGCCGCGCAGGCCGGGCCGGTCGCGGCGCTCGCGGCTTCGCTCGCACAGGCCGTGAGCACGAGCGGGCTCTTCTACGAAGCGCATCTCGCGCAGTGGCTGCGCGGTCAGATCTCGCTCGCCCAGCTCGCGGACGAGCCGCAGAACCGCCTGCTTTCGGCCAATGCGCAACTGCCGCTCGACTGGACCCGCGGCGCCGATGATGCCGATGACGTGCAGTGGACCGAAGCGTTCGCCGGCGCGCCGGGCAACGCGCAGGGCGGCGCCCGCGGGGATACGGCCAACGCCGCCGATGCCGCATTGGCGCGCGGCTTTCCGGCGTTGCCCGATCCGCGCGGCGAAGCGGGCGCGGCGCAGAGCCTCGCGCAGGCGCGCGCAGGCGCGTCGCTGGCCGACGGGCTGCTACCCGCCATGCGCGACGCCGCTACGCAGGCCACGGGCTCGTCGGTGCATCCGGCCGTGATTCCGCTCGTGCGCCAGCAGCTCGATTTGCTCGCGACCGGCGAATTTCGCTGGAACGGCGAGGCCTGGCCTGGCGTGCGCGTCGACTGGAGCATCCAGCAGGACGACTACGACGCGCGCGACTCGCGCCACGGCGCCGGCGGCGTGGACGCCGACGACATTCCATGGCGCACGCGCCTCACGCTTGCGCTACCGAGGCTCGGCACCGTCGACGCGGAACTCTCGCTCACGGGCACGACGCTCGCCGTGCGCGTGCAGGCGAGCGCAGGCGGCGCCGCGCGTCTCTCGGCGCAGAGCGAAGCGCTGCGCGGGCGCCTTGAGGCGCTTGGGCTCACACTCGCGGGGCTCTCGATCCGCGAGATCGGCAGCGGCGGGGCGGCAAACCCCGCCGAGGCGGCGAAGGCCGCGAGCGCGTATGCGGCGCAAAATGCGCAAGCGGAGCACGCGCACGCCGCAGCGGAAGCGGAAGCGGCGACCGCGCGAGACGCCGCCAATGCGAACGCCAACGACCACGACTGGGAACTGTAATGAGCCGCATGCACCGCAAGAGCGCCGCGGCGCTCGCCTACGACGCGCCCGAGGGCGACGGCGCGCCGCGCGTGGTCGCCAAGGGCTACGGCCTCG
>NZ_DATJWR010000375.1:0-5586 GCF_035501035.1 Paraburkholderia sp. | reverse complement strand
TTCTTCGCGCTCGCCATGAACTTCTTTTCGTACTGGTATTCGGACAAGATGGTTCTGCGCATGTACAACGCGCAGGAAGTCGACGAGACCACGGCGCCGCAGTTCTATCGCATGGTGCGCGATCTGGCCACGCGCGCGGGCTTGCCGATGCCGCGCGTCTACCTCATCAATGAAGATGCGCCCAATGCCTTTGCCACGGGCCGCAACCCTGAGCACGCCGCGGTGGCGGCGACCACCGGCATCCTTCGCGTGTTGTCCGAGCGCGAGATGCGCGGGGTGATGGCGCACGAGCTGGCGCACGTGAAGCACCGCGACATTCTGATTTCGACGATCTCGGCCACCATGGCCGGTGCAATCTCGGCGCTCGCCAATTTCGCGATGATCTTCGGGGGACGTGACGAGAACGGCCGCCCTGCGAATCCGGTCGCAAGCATTGCGGTTGCGCTACTCGCGCCGATCGCGGGCGCGCTGATCCAGATGGCGATTTCGCGCGCGCGCGAATTCGAGGCGGACCGCGGCGGCGCGGAGATTTCGGGCGATCCGCAGGCGCTCGCCTCGGCGCTCGACAAGATCCACCGCTACGCGCAGGGCATTCCGTTCCCGGCTGCCGAAGAGCATCCGGCCACGGCGCAGATGATGATCATGAATCCGCTTTCTGGCGGCGGCTTGCAGAACCTGTTCAGCACGCACCCGTCCACGGAGGAGCGCATCCGCCGGTTGATGGAAATAGCCGCTGGCAGACGTTGAATCCGCAATTAAAGGGAAACGCCTCTTCGGAGGCGTTTTTTTATGACCATTCACGTGCGGGGCGACACATTGCCGCCGCGTTGCGGTCTACATGCCGAGGGCTTGCACGGCCGCCCAACGTGTAGTGCCCGACACACACAAAAACCACGAAGTAGACGCCAGGAAACACCAGGAAACGCCAAGCTGCATCGAGGACAGTGAACCCGGCTCATCCGCAAGCGCCTGCGATCGTGCACCTGAGCGGTGTTGCGCGCTCGCCACGCTACAATGGCTCGCTCGTGCTCCATTGATGCTGCGGCTCGCTGCGGCCCGCTTCCGGTTTCTTCATGACATCCAGCCCATCCAGGCGTCCGTCCGCGCCGTCCCGCGGCAAAAAGGGTTCCGTATCGCCAGCGCGCCGTCAGGGCGCGGCGGCGGCACATCATGCCATGCGTCTGGTCCCCGATTCGCTGGGCTTCGCGCTCGATCTGGCCGCACAGGCGGTCGGCGCGGTACGCGGCGGCGCGGCGTTGCCTGCCGCGCTCGCCAGCGTTTTCGCCGCGTTACCGGCCGATGTCGCGCCGCTCGCGCGCGGTGCCGTGCAGGACATCGCCTACCGCACGATGCGCAGGCTCGGCATCGTCGACTGGCTGATCCGGCAGCGCGTGAGCAAGGCGCCGCCGCCGCCCGTCGCGAACCTGCTTGCCTGCGCGCTGGCACTGCTCGTCGAAGACGAGGCGAGCGCCGCCTACACGCCGTTTACGGTCGTCGATCAGGCTGTGCGCGCCGTGGGCGCGCGCCGCGAGATGGCCTTCGCGAAGGGCCTCGTCAACGCGGTGCTGCGCGGTTTCCTGCGCGAGCGCGATGCGGCGCTCGCCACCGCAGGGGCCGATGAAATCGCGCACTGGAACTATCCGCGCTGGTGGATCGATGCGGTCCGAAGCGCGTGGCCCGCGCAGTGGCAGGCGATCCTCGCCTCCGGCAACACGCAGGGCCCGCTCACGCTGCGCGTGAACGCGCGCCGCTCGAGCGTGGCCAGCTATCTGCAGCGGCTCGCCGCCGAAAACATTGCCGCGACGCAGATCGGCGAGCACGCTGTGCGCCTCGCCGCGCCGCTGCCCGTCGAGCGCATTCCCGGCTTCCTGGCCGGCGACGTGTCCGTGCAGGACGCCGGCGCCCAACTGGCCGCGCAGTGCCTCGGCGTGCGCGACGGCATGCGCGTGCTCGACGCGTGTGCGGCGCCAGGCGGCAAGAGCGGCCATCTGCTCGAACTCGCCGACATCGACCTGATCGCGCTGGAAAGCGACGCCACCCGCGCCGCGCGCATCGGCGAAAACTTCGCGCGCCTCGGTTTTGCCGACGACGATCCCGCGCACCCGTCGCGGCACGCGAAGATCGTGGTGGGCGACGCGGGCGAGCCCGCCGCGTGGCACGACGGCGAGCTCTTCGATCGCATTCTCGCCGACGTGCCGTGCTCGGCTTCGGGCATCGTGCGTCGCCATCCGGACATCCGCTGGCTGCGCCGCGAGCGCGATATCGCCGCGCTCGTCAGCGAGCAGCGCCGCATCGCCGATGCGTTGTGGCCGCTCCTGAAGCCGGGCGGCGAGCTGCTTTATGTGACCTGCTCGATTTTCCCCGAGGAGGGCGAGGCGCAGGCGCGCTGGTTTGAAAGCACCCATGCGGATGCGGTACGATTGGACGCGCCGGGGCAACTGCTGCCGACGGCGGACCGCGCGCCGGCCGGGGAGCCAGAATGCGGCGCAGCCAACGTGGCGCAGCAGGATGCCGAAAGCGTTGCCGCAGTGCCGGCAAGCTGTCGCCCCGTTCCCGATCGCACCGCAGACCACGACGGATTCTTCTACGCGCGCTTTCAGAAACGGTGATCATCAAACGCTTCTTTCCGCTGCGGCTCGCGGCCCTGATCTGGCTGCTGCTTGCCGTCGTCGGCTTTGTGGCCGCCGCGCCGGCGCGCGCCGATTCGATCTCGGTGCAGCGCGCGTCGCTGCAGGCCGACGGCAACGGCTGGAGCCTCGACGCCCGCTTCGACTTCGAGCTCAACGGCAGCCTGGAAGACGCGGTCAACAAGGGCATTCCGCTCTACTTCACCACCGATTTCGAGCTCACGCGTCCGCGCTGGTACTGGTTCGACGAACAGCCGGTGAGCGTCTCGCAAAGCATCCGCCTGTCGTTCCAGCCGCTCACGCGTGAATATCGCGTCTCGAGCGGTGGCCTGCAGCTCGGCTTCTCGACGCTCGCGGATGCGCTCGCGGTCATCAAGCATGTGACCTCGTGGCACGTGATCGATCACAACGCGGTGCGTCTGGGCGAAACCTACACGGCCTCGGTGCGCATGCAACTCGACGTCGCGCTGATGCCCAAGCCGTTCCAGATCGACGCGGTGAACAACCGCGACTGGAACCTCGCTTCCGACTGGAAGCGCTTCAACTTCACGGTGACCGAACGTGCTAGATAAAGTGCGCCGCGCCACCAGCTTCAGCAGCGTCGTCGTCAAGCTGCTCGTTTCCACCGTCGCGTTCACCGCGACGCTGCTGCTCGTCCTGCTCGCCGCCGCGAGCGCGAACACCGAGTTCTTCGACCGCTACTACGGCTGGCTCTATGCGGCCAATATTGTCGTCGCGCTCATCTTCATGTCGGTGGTCACGGCCCTCGTGATCGTGATCGTCGTGCGCTTGAGGCGCGGAAAGTTCGGCACGCGGCTGCTCGCGAAGCTCGCGTTCTTCTTCGCGCTCGTGGGCGTGGTGCCGGGCGGCATCATCTACATCGTCTCGTATCAGTTCGTCTCGCGCTCGATCGAGTCATGGTTCGACGTGAACGTGGAGACCGCGCTCACGGCAGGCCTCAATCTCGGGCGCGGCATGCTCGACGCCTCGCTCTCCGACCTGCAGACGAAGGCGCGCCTGATGGCCGAGCAGATCGCGAGCGGCGACGCCGCCGGCACCACGCTCACGCTTTTGCGCGCGCGCGACCAGTTCGGCGTGCAGGACGCCATGATCGTCGAGCCGGTTCGCAGCATGTCGGGCGCGACGCCGGACATGCACGTGGTGGCGCAGGCGTCGAGCAACTTCTCGTCGCTCATGCCCTCCGATCTGCCCACGTCGCTCATGCTCGATCAGGCGCGCGGGCGCGGCTATGCGGCGATCGAAGGCGAAGTGGACGGCGATCCGCATCTGCACGGCCCGAAGGGCGCGCTGCGTCTGCGCGTGCTCACGCGCATTCCCGACGCGAACACCACGGACCTGCAGCCCGTCGAGCGCTTCCTGCAGCTGGAGCAGCCGGTGCCGGCCGCACTCGCGCGCAATGCGGACGCTGTGCAGCGCGCCTATCGCGAGTACCAGGAGAAGGCGCTCGGCCGCACTGGTCTGCGCAAGATGTATATCGGCACGCTCACGCTTGCGCTCTTTCTCGCCACCTTCGTTGCGATGATGCTGGCGCTCGCGCTCGGCAACCAGCTCGCACGACCGCTCTTCCTGCTCGCGCAGGGCACGAAGGAAGTGACCGAGGGGGACTACACACCCAAGCGCGAAATCAAGTCGCGCGACGAGCTGGGCTTTCTCACGCAGTCGTTCAACGCGATGACGCGCCAGCTTTCCGAAGCGCGCCAGGCCGTCGAGAAGAACCGCATCGCGCTCGAGCATTCGAAGGCGTATCTCGAAAGTATTCTCGCGAACCTCACGGCGGGCGTGTTCGTGTTCGACCGGCAGTTCCGCCTGACCACGGCGAACCCCGGTGCGGAACGCATCTTCCGTCAGCCGTTCCAGACGCAGCTGGGCGTCGCGCTCGATCACATCGGCGGGCTTTCGGAGTTCGGCTCGATGGTGCGTAAGGCGTTTGCCGACCAGGAGGCCTCGCGCGGCGACGGCGATGAGGACCGCGGCCACTGGCAGCAGCAGGTGTCGGTGCCGATCGCTGGCGAAACCGATCCGCTCACGCTGCTCGTGCGCGGAGCGCGCCTCGTTTCCGACACGGGCCGCGACGCGGGCGACATGCAGACTTCGGGCTACGTGGTCGTGTTCGACGACATCTCCGACGTGATCTCGGCGCAGCGCTCAGTCGCGTGGGGCGAGGTCGCGCGACGTCTCGCGCACGAGATCAAGAACCCGCTCACGCCGATCCAGCTCTCGGCGGAACGCCTGCAGATGAAGCTCTCGGACAAGCTCGCGCCATCGGACGCCGAAGTGCTCAAGCGCGGCGCGACCACGATCGTGAACCAGGTCGCGGCGATGAAGCAGATGGTCGACGACTTCCGCGATTACGCGCGCACGCCGCCCGCGGTGCTCGCGAACCTGCAGCTGAACGAGCTCGTGAGCGAAGTGCTCACGCTCTACGGCGCGGAGGAGGGCAAGAGTGCGATCAAGGTCGAGCTCTCCGATCTGCCGGTGATACGCGGCGACGCGACGCAATTGCGCCAGGTGATCCACAACCTGCTGCAAAACGCGCAGGACGCGGTCGCAGACACCACGAATCCTCGCGTGATGCTCGAGACGCGCGCCGTAGAATACGGAGACCCCGACGCGCAAGGCCGCACACGCGTGGCGGTGCGGCTCACGGTGTCGGACAACGGTCCCGGTTTCCCGGCGCGCATCCTCACGCGCGCGTTCGAACCCTATGTGACAACCAAAGCCAAAGGAACAGGACTCGGGCTTGCGATGGTCAAGAAGATCGTCGACGAGCACGGCGCGCGCATCGACATTCGTAATCGCCTGAAAGCGGGCGACGTGATAGAAGGCGCGCAAATCTCGATTCTGTTTCTCCAACTGGCAGATGATGCCGTCACACCCGGGCCCGGTGGATCCAGCACGACTGGCACATCGGGTCACGGGCAGGCGCGTGCCGCCACGG
>NZ_DATJWR010000374.1:0-4178 GCF_035501035.1 Paraburkholderia sp. | reverse complement strand
AAGTGACGCCCGTCAACGCTAGCCGTTAAGCGTCGGTTTTGAAGGGCAGCCCGCCGCCAGCCTGGTTGGTGACGGGCTGCCGCCAGACGAAGCAAATATCTGCGGATGCCATGAACAAGCTGTTTTTGCCCCGCTCATTGGTGTTACGTCTCACGCTAAACGAGGTACGGCATCGCGAGATATTCGAGGCGAGACGGCGCCGGTTGTCGCGGGCTGATCGGGCAGAATCCGTGCCTGATCGATCGCGAGATGCGGCGAAGGTAGACGCGCGTGTCATCGCGCATTGGATGATTTGATGGACGGCGCAACGAACACAGCCCCGGCTGTTTGAGCCCGGGGCTGCTGCGTGATCAGAAGGGATCGTCGATGCGGTGAGGTGGCGGCGGCGCAGCCCAAGGCTCGTTGCACCGCCGGATCTGCTCGCTGTACGCTGCGCTAAACCACAGCAGCCAGTCGCAAAGCAGTTGCTGGATCTGGGCGGCGGCCTCGTCGCTCATTTCGGGCAATGGCGGCGGACGGGGCATGATCTTTGGCGCCGCGCGCGATGCCTTTGCACGTTTGTCGCGGCTGTTCACCGGAATTCCTCGATGGCCTGTTGCAGCAGTTCGTCGGGCAGATGATTCAGACCCCGGGGCACGGCCAGCTGCATCGCGGTGCGCAGGATTCGCCCGGCGTGTCGCGGCAGACCACGTGAAGCCTGCCGTAGCAGCTCAAGCCCGGAGTCGGCCAGCAGCGTATGCGTGCAGCCGGCGCTCTTCAGGGCGTGCGTGATCAACTGCGCGAAGCGCTCGCGCTCGATCACGGGCTTCAGTTGCACGCGCGCCTGGATACGTCCGTACAGCGCGGCATAGGGCGCACGTTCGAGCGTGGTGGCCAGATTCGGATGCGCGGCCAGCCACACGGTGAGCAGGTTGCGCGAATCGAAGGCGAAGTTCAGGAACGACGGGAAGTCGCGGAAGAACTCGATGGGCAGGTTCTGCGCCTCGTCGATAATCCATACCACCAGCAACTGCTTGCCCTCGACGAGCTCGGTGATGCGCTGCTTCAGCTCGCGCCACAGGTCGGCACGCCGGTAGCTGGGCTCCAGTCCGAGCGCTCGTGCAAGCGACCGGTACAGGTCGATGCGGCCGAACTCCGTTTCGGCGAGATAAATGACGAGATAGCGATGCGGATTGAGGCTGCGAGTGAGATGGCGTAGTGCCGCGGTCTTGCCCACGCCCGGTTCGCCCGTCAGCAAGCCGATACCGGGACTGGTGAGCAGCCACTGGAAGCGCTCGGTGAGCTGGGCAAGCGCGCCATCGTCCCACAGGTCCGTCGAATCCTTGTCCAGCGGCGCGCAGCGCAGGCCGAAGTGTTGTCGGTACATGGTCAGCCCTCCGTGCGGTAATGACGCTGATGCACGAGCTCGAGCAGGTTCGGCCCTGATGCTGCGGCATGGGTGGCAGGTTGCGTCGATGGCCGCTGCCGCCGGCGCGTGCAGTTGGCCACCGTATCCAGTTCGGTGGCGAGGCCCAGGGCCTGCCCGGTCTGGCTCTCAACGCGTAGGACGGTGCCGGCGTGCGGATCAACCACGAGCAAGACCATCTGTCCGGTGAGCTCGTACGGGACCTCAAACCGTTTGCCGTTGAACGACACGGTGCCATCACGACGCACATGGCGCGAGATGCGATGCAGGAACAGTTCGTCCAGCCGCGCAGCCAGTGTGCCGAGCTGCCGGATGCGCGGCAGGTCCTGCTGGTAGCGTGAGAGCGGCGTGCGCTCGCCCAGTGCACCGTGTTTGCGGCGATGGTAGACCTGCTCGATCCATGCCCATAGCCGGGCGTTCAGGTCCGCCATGTCACGGATATGCGTCGCGTCGAGTTCGGCAAGGAACTGTTCGCGTAACGTGCGGTGCCAGCGCTCGAGCTTGCCTTTGCTGGTCGGCTGGTACGGCCGGCAATGCACGAGCCGGATTGACAGTTGCGCGCAGATGCCCTGCAGCGTTGAGGCACGATAGGCGGCGCCGTTGTCGACGACGAGCGTCTTCGGCACGCCGCGTCTGAGCAGCGCCTGCTTGAGCACGCCTTCAATGTCGAGCGCCGTCTCCGAGGTGCAGAACGCGCAATGGGCGATCAGCCGCGAGGCATCATCCATCAGCGACACGAGGTACGTCTTTGTACGCTTGCCGCCGAAGGACAGTGTCGGGCCGTGCAGCACATCGCCGTACCAGATTGAACCGGCATACTCGGCCTCGAAGCTGCGTTTCTCCTCAGGCACAACATCGGGACCGGCAATGCGTGAGATACCGTGCGCCTTGAGCAGACGATGCACCGCGCAGCGCGAGAGCGTGTCGCGTGGCACCACGCCGGCGGCCTCCAGCAGCAGCCGGATCTGGCGGATCGAACGGCGCGGGTTCTCGCGTTTGGCCGCGAGCACGGCGCCCTGTATGGCTTCAGGCAGCTTCGAGCGGCCCACATCAGTACGGGCGTGATCGGCGAGTCCCGTCAGACCATCACGTCGCCATGCGTAGTACCACTTGAGCAGCGTCTTCTCGCTGATATGACGCCGGCGCGAGCCGGGAATGGCGTATTCCTGCTGCGCGAGCTGTTGGACGATCTGCTGCAGCTCGCCGTGGCCCAGCCGTTCGCGGCTGACAAGCGGACCGAGCACCGACAGGCGAAACAGGGCCTTCGGATCGACTTCGTTCATAGGTGTTCCCCGTAAAAATGAAGGAACCCATATGAAACCGCCAATACGCGAGCTCGGGCAGTGAGCAAAGTGTGTGGGGTACCCGTTGCAGCGCAGACTTCGCCGTCGCGCAGCGAACGGGAATTACCCGATCACGGGACAGCGACACTGTCGTGATCGAGCCAGGCCATCGCTTCGCACAGTGGCATCAACTGGAGACAGGCGAGCCAGAAAGTGGCGAAGCCCACGCTGCGTCCGAGCGATGCAAACCGGCTGCGCAGATGAAAGGCGAAATGCTCATGCCTGGTCTCCAGCCATTGCCACCATCGCCGCACGGTGTGATGCCCGAGCGCGAAGATCGCAGCGGTACGGCGCAGCGAGGCGCCCGCGATCAGCAGGAGCAGCACCTGCTGCTGCAGCGCCCAGCCATACCAACGGCGCGGGCAGATGCACAGCGGCAGGCGCGAACAGGTGCGTCGACACGACGGACACCGGAAACGCGGTATCGGAAGCGGATTGAGATCGCCGTCGGCGCCGCGGTCAGCCTTGCGGTCGTAACAGCCATGCCCCCACAGGCAACCGAAGCCGCAATGCGGACAACAATCGGGACGATATGACTGGGGTGTGGCGACGACGGCGCGAAGATGTTGTTCGAAAGTGAGAAACGCAAATACAATTCGGTGCATGGCCAGTTTGTTCTTGATGTTCGTACGGCGTCCGGAAAACATCGCACGATATCAGAGCAATCCTGGCCATCCCCACATCCGCTGTGTCTCGCGCTGCTCGCGGTGATGTTCTGAAACTACACCTCGCCGATTGCGCGACAAACTCATCTACGGCTCCTCGAATTGTTCGCGACGTAACAGCGATTCTCAACCGTTGAGCGCGGCCTGACGATCAGTAAGTACTGGAGTTCTAATTGCCAGCAATGTTCGCTAAAAGGGGACTGCACGCCGGGTCCTCAACGTCGCGTGACACGCTGGGAGCACGAGGCTGTTCTTGATGAGATGCAGGCGCGACTTGATCATGCGCCTGAGATGATGCGCATCCGGCGACAGACTGTCGAGCACCCCTTCGGCACGATCAAGGCATGGATGGGCGCCACTCATTTCCTGACACGGACCATCGAGAAAGTGAGCACGGAGATGAGCCTGCACGTGCTGGCGTACAACATGAAGCGGGTGATCAAACTACTCGGTTCCGAAGCGGTTATGAAGGCGATGCGGGCGTGACGCCCGTGCGGAGTTGTTGAGCCTTTGCGATATGTTCGGCTGTGATTTGACCTTCGGCTCGTCGCAGTCGACAAGCGGCAATCCGCACCGGCACAGATTTCCTCAATTCCCAGTGGCTAAGCGTTTTGACACAGTCTGGGCCATGAAGAGACGGTCATCCGGCGCGTCGCCCGGACATTCAGATGGCGGCTCCCCCGCCAGCAAACGGACATTCGACCGCCGACGTCAACAACCTCGGGCCTCGAACAGTCTCTCGTAGGTCGCGGCGCCGCAATATTT
>NZ_DATJWR010000373.1:0-2968 GCF_035501035.1 Paraburkholderia sp. | reverse complement strand
GGGCTTGCCTGAGCTGTCAGCGATGGCACCGGTTATCGAGCTGTCGTCCGCTGCGTAGGCATGAGCCGCAAACGCAAACAGCAGCAGCGCAGCCTGTGAGAGGTGATGGCGATTTCTCATCTTGTCAGTTATTTGTTAGGTGTGCGAATCATAAATTCGACCTACCTGCTGCAGGATTTCCTGCGAGGGCGATTTCACGCTGGGGGCAAGCCGCAACTGCGCGCTATTGCCGTTTCAGCAATGCCCGGAGGTGCCGTCCCGGTGGCGCCGCTTGCGGAGTCTGCGAAATGATATAACATAGCATTCAAAAACGAAACCTATTGTTACAAGGGCAAGATCACTGGGCGAAGCCTCCGCCGAAGCTTAAGGAAATCTGGGCCACTCGTATCCGTCTCCAGCTTTCAGAGCGCGCCCGCGATCTCACAATTTTCAATCTGGCGATCGACAGCAAAGTGCCCACATGCAATCTGGCCAAGCTGCGAGTTTGCGACGATTGCCATGGGCTTCAGGTCGCCAGCAGGGCTACGGTCATGCAGCAGAAAAAGCGGCGACCCGTGCAGTTCGAGATTACGGAGCAGACGCGGGACAGCGTCGAAGCGTGGATCAAGGCGGTGAGACTGACTGCGTTCGACTTCCTGCTCCCAAGTCGTCTCCCCGGATCGCCGCAATCTCGACGCGTCAGTACTCGCGGCTAGTGCACCGGTGGGTTGCATCGATCGGACTGACTCCTCATACGGCACGCACACGATGCGTCGGACAAAGGCGTCGCTGATCTATCGCCGCACGAAAAACCTGCGCGCAGTTCAGTTGCTCCCTAGGCATAGTCTCGTGCGCCACGGGACATAGTTCAGCGCGGAACATAGAGCCTATTGCCTGCAGGCAATAGGCCGGAGAGTACCGTGCGGTACCTTGGCATCGAAGTCGCCAATGCGCTTGAAATGGCAGAACAGACCGAAGTTTAGTTTGCTTAGTCGGGCAGCGATCGGCCTTTGGTCGCTGTCCGGCCAGGAGCGGACAACTGCGTCCCTAACCCGAACGACGGCTAACTGTGAACCGGCCCGTCGCACTTCACGCCGGTGGCACGCATCAAGGGTTGTGCAGACGGGCGTCGTTCCGGTTGGGTGCTCTCGGCTAAATCATGCAAAATACCCGGCATCTGAGATGCGGAGGCTGGCCCGTGGGGATTAACTTTGACTTGACGGACTTGCAGGCGTTTCGCGCGGTGGTGGAGTTGGGTAGCTTCCGAAAGGCCGCCGAGGCGGTCAGCATTTCTCAGCCTGCCTTAAGTCGTCGTATCGACAAACTCGAGGAAGCGCTCGGCGTGCGTCTCGTCGACCGTACCACGCGTAGCGTCACGCTCACCACCGTCGGCCGCGTGTTTGCCCGGAGCGCTGAACAACTGCTCGATGATCTCGACGTCGCGCTGCTCGGCATCCGCGATGTTTCATCGAGCCGCCTGGGTCATGTGACCATCGCGTGTGTGCCCTCGGTCGCCTACTACTTTCTGCCGAACGTCATCGCAAACTATCATCGCCGCTTTCCGCGTATCAGGGTCAAGCTGCTGGACTCGAGCGCGAACGAGGTGCTTGGCGCCGTCATCAGCGGCGAGGCCGACTTCGGCGTGAGCTTTATGGGCAGCCAGGAGCCTGAGATTGAGTTCAAGCTGCTGCTGCAGGAGCGGTTTGTTGCTGCCTGCCGCCGCGACCATCCCCTCGCGCACAAGAAGCGCGTGACCTGGAACGAGCTGTACGAGCACGAATACGTTTCGGTGGACAAGACTTCCGGTAACCGCCTGTTGCTCGACCAGGCGCTCTCAGCCGTGGCGCCGCGTGCGTCGAGCGTGTGCGAGACGCGGCACGTCACGACCATGCTCGGGCTGGTTGAAGCGGGGATCGGTGTCGCCGCGGTGCCGTCGATGGCTATGCCCGGACATGACCACCCGATCCTCACGAGCGTGCCGCTCGTCGAACCGGTAGTGAAACGACGCGTGGGAATCGTGAAACGGCGTGGACGGCCGCTCACACCGGCCGCAGAGGAGTTTCACCGGACCATCATTGAAGCGAAGCGCGGCGGCATCGCAAGCAGCGATGCATTGACGTGACGCCGGCAGAGAAGACAAGAAGGAAGGCCGCATCGTGAGGTTGGCAAGACCGCTTGATTTGCTCTGTGTACAGGTCCTGCCGGGCACCATGGCCAGCAGGAGTGGGAAGGTGCTTGCGCTCGTGCGAGTCTCGCGCAGATGCTCAGCCAGGCTGCCCGAGCGGTGCCAATGTCGCCGCGGCGGACACCCGGGGTGACGGAGAAGGTCACCTGAGGAAAGCCTTCCCATGGTTCTGTCTCAAGGTGCGGGGACGGAATCGAGCCCGGTCGATTTCACCTCTGCTTGCACATCGGGTGACGCGAGATAGTCGAGGAGCGCCTTCGCTTCCTTCGGATGCTGCGCGCCGACGGGGATACCGCCGGCGAAGCGTGTCACCGACTGCAGAGACTCGGGAATCTTTCCAACGAAGGTTGCGCCCTGGACGGGCAGCAGCTCGCTCACCTGCTGGAAGCCGATTTCGTAGTCACCGTTCGCGACCACCGACGCCACCGGGATCCGCGGGATCATCTTCGCCTTCGATCTCACCTGCTCCTCGATGCCGAGCTTTTTGAACAACTCCCGCTCGATATAGACGCCGCTCGCGCTGTCCGAGTAGGCGACCGACTTCGCATGCAGCAGGGTCAGCCTGAGCGCTTCTGGCGAGCCGATGTCGGGCTTCGCCGCGCCTTCGCGCACGACCATGCCGATGCGCGAATCGGCCAGTTCGACCCGCGATCCGGGGATGACCTTGCCTTGCTTGATCAGATCGTCGAGCGCGTAGCCGACCATGATGACGGCGTCCGCAGGCTCGCCACGCTCGAGCCTGTTAGGAATCGCTTCGGGCGATTTGCCCATTGACGCGCCGTAGGCGGTGTCGAGCGTGTTGCC
>NZ_DATJWR010000372.1:0-2118 GCF_035501035.1 Paraburkholderia sp. | reverse complement strand
GCTCTCGCGCCCAGTCGAGTTGTACCTCGAGTGTCAGAGGCCCTTGATGCCCGCGGACGTCTGCGTATCTGGCAAAGCGCATCAGTTGTTGGCCGGTAATACCCAGTTGTTACGTCGCGCGCAGAATGAGCCGGGAGGGGTGAGATTGTCGCGCGGTCAGCCAGGACGATGTTTTGTCGATTACCGCGCGCAGCGCGAGACATGAGGGGTAGCAGGATGGCCGGCGCTGCTCTGATATCGTGCGATGTTTCTCAGGCGTCGTACAAACATCAAGAACAGACCGGCCATGCATCGCATTGTATTTGCCTTTCTCTCCCTCGAACAACATCATCGCGCGATTGAGTGCTCTCCCGCTTCTTACCGGCCCGATCGCTGTCCGCATTGCGGTAGTGGCTGCCTGTGGTGTCACGGCTGTTATGGGCGCAAAGCGGATCGCAGCGCCGACGGCGCGCTCAATCCGGTGCCCGTGCCGCGTTTCCGTTGCCCGTCATGCACGCGGACCTGTTCACGGCTGCCGCTGTGCATCTGTCCGCGTCGATGGTATGGCTGGTCGTTGCAGCAGAACGTGCTGCAACTGCTGATAGCGGGCGCCTCGCTGCGCCGTACGGCAAGCGTCTTCGCATTGGCTTATCACACCGTGCGGCGCTGGAGGCGATCGCTGGTGGCGGCTCACGGGACGTTCACCTTCCAGCTGTGTAGCCGTTTTGCTGAGCTCGGCCGCAGTGCCGATCGCGACGACTTCTGGCTGGCCTGCCTGCATCGCATGCCGCTATGCGAAGCGATGGCGTGGCTGGATCATGACGGCATAGCTGTCCCATGATCGACTGGTTCCTGATCGCCGTGCGACGGCGCTGACCGAACTGCAGCGGGGACTCCACACAGTCTGCTCACTGCCGCGCGCCGACGATCAGCGCTTTGATGGCGGTTCCTTCACTTCAACAGGGACCTCCATGAACGATATCGATCCGAAGGCGCTGTTCCGCCTGTCGGTGCTCGGCCCGCTGGTCAGCCGTGAGCGCTTGAGTCGCGGCGAACTGCAGCAGATCGTGCGGCAACTCGCGCAGCAGGAATACGCCATTCCCGGTTCACGCCGGCGCCACATCAGCGAGAAGACCCTGCAGGCGTGGTATTACGCGTGGCGCCGCAATGGACTGGGTGGCCTGTCCGATGCGCGCCGCACCGATACTGGCCGCTCGAAGCTGCCCGAGCCGGTGCAGGTCGCGGTGCTCGCGGCCAAACGTGAGAACCCGCGCCGCTCAATCCGCCAGATCCGCCTGCTGCTGGAAGCCGCCGGCCTCGTGCCGCGCGACACGCTCTCGCGCTGCGCCGTACATCGCCTGCTCAAGGCTCACGGTATCTCACGCATTGCCGGACCGGATGTCGTGCCCGAGGAGAAGCGCAGCTTCGCGGCCGAACACGCCGGCTCGATCTGGTATGGCGACGTCATGCACGGCCCCACGCTGTCGTTTGGCGGGCGTCGCATGAAGACGTATCTTGTGTCGCTGATGGACGACGCCTCGCGCCTGATTGTCCATAGCGCGTTCTGTCTGTCGGAGACGGCGCTCGACATCGAGGGCGTGCTCAAGCAGGCCCTGCTCAGGCGTGGCGTTCCGAAGACGATCGTCGTCGACAACGGCGCCGCGTACCGGGCCGCGACGCTGCAGGGCATCTGCGCACGGCTGTCGATGCGGCTGGTGTATTGCCGTCCATATGCGCCCGAAGGCAAGGGCAAGCTTGAACGCTGGCATCGGACATTACGTGAGCAGTTTCTGGCCGAACTCGATACCACGCACATTCGCGAACTCGCGGACCTTAACGCGCGGTTGTGGGCATGGGTCGAGCAGGTCTATCACCGTCAGCCCCACAGCGCGCTGGGTAACCAGACACCACTGTTGCGCTACCAGCAGGATCTGCCCCGCATCCGGCTGCTCGGGCCGCTGGCCGCGCAGCTCGACGAACTGTTCTTGCATCGCGTACCCCGGCACGTTCGCCGCGACGGCACCGTCTCTTACCAGAACCGGCGCTTCGAGGTCCCGTACGAGCTCACCGGACAGACCGTGATGCTCGTCGTCGATCCGCATGCCGGCACGGTAGTGCGTATCGAAAGCCAGACGGGTG
>NZ_DATJWR010000371.1:0-7728 GCF_035501035.1 Paraburkholderia sp. | reverse complement strand
TCGATCCGTCGGCATGCGAACTCTCCCGTGATGCGGCATCGGGGAAGGGGGCGCCAGGGCGGTTCGTCTGAGGATTGCCGCAAGACGCAACGAGGCTCGACGTCATGGCGAATGGCGGCAGACGCAGGATTGGCGGCGGCGCGGGTCAATTTCAATGTAGTGGGTCGCGCCCGCGCCTGCAAGAATCGAGCGCTTCGCCGTGACGACCTTCGCCGGCCGCGAAGCGCGCGGCGTACGCGAGCCCCTCGTCGAGCACCGCGCGATAGCCTTGCTCGCCTTCGCGGCGCAGCGCCTCGGCGAAATCGGGCAGCGCACTGTTTTCGAGCGCCGAGCGGCGGTCCGCGAGCAGCGCCGCCTGCGGGAACGTTGCGAGTTGCGCGGCGAGCTGCTCGGCCGCCGCGCGCGCGCCGCCCTTGCCGACCACGCGGTTGGCGAGACCGAAGGCGAGGGCCTCCTGCGCATCGACGGCGCGCCCGGTGAGGATCAGATCGAGCGCGCGCGAGAGACCGATCAGGCGCGGCAGGCGCACCGTGCCGCCGTCGATGAGCGGCACGCCCACGCGGCGGCAGAACACGCCGAGCACGGCGTCTTCCTCGACCACGCGCATATCGCACAGCAGCGCGAGTTCGAGCCCACCCGCCACCGCATGGCCCGCCACAGCGGCGATCACGGGCTTGCTGAGCGACATGCGCGTGGGGCCGAGGGGGCCCGGGCCGCGGCCGTCGGCTTGGATCTCGTTGCGGCGTTCGGGGTCGGCGAGCGCCGTGAGGTCCGCGCCCGCGCAAAACGTGCCGCCCGCGCCATACAGCACGCCGGCCAGCCATTGCGCATTGGCCTCGAAGCGCGCGAAGGCGCTGGCGAGCGCATGCGCCACGGGCCTGTCGATGGCGTTGCGCCGTGCCGGACGCTCGAGCACGAGCGTGGCGATGCGGCCTTGCGCTTCGATGCGCACGTGCTCGCCGAAGGTCTCGATAGTCATGCCAGTCATGCGCGTTTCTCCTATGCGGCCTGCATGCGTCACAAAAATTTCATGATCCCGCCGTAGCTTGGTCCGGTTCTAATCTTATGGTCCGCGCCTTCACCCTGCATGCCATCGACGTCCATGTCCAGCCTCACATCTGTTTCGGATTCCGCGCCATCCCCTGTCCCTGGACCCTTGTGGATCGTCCCGTTGCCCGACCACCACGGGTATGACCATGTGCGCTTCAAGCGCGTCTTCACCGCCGATGGCACGCGCCATGAAGTGGTGATCGTCGATCTGCACAAACTGCTCGTCTGCGCCGATCGCGACGACACCGACTACGTGCTCAAGCCCGTCGACGACTGGCATTCCGGCAAGGTACGCGGCATTCGCGAGTTTCTCGACCCGGGCAACGAGCGCGTGCCGCAAATGCCCTACGTGACGATCTCGAAGCGCCGCGTGCCGGGCGTGGCAGGCTGGCTCGGTCTCGCACACGAGGGCGTGGTGGCGTTTCGCAATGGCCAGCACCGCGCCCGCTATCTCGCGTGGGCGGGGGCGCTGTGGCTGCCCGTCGAAGTGCACGAGCGCGAAGCGGTGCTCTTGCGCGAGATATGCGGCGCAGGCGAGGCGGCCTTGCCGGGTTCGCACGAGGAGCTAGACGGACACGAGGGGCGCGAGGGGCACGACGGGCGCGAGGGGCACGAGGGGCACGAGGGACACGCGCGCCGGTTCTGAGGTGCCCTTGCGCGCCGATCGATTGGCATTGGCGAGAATGGGGCGATGAACGAGTGGACCGGTGCATGTGCACAGAATGTTCGCTAACGCACCGGTCGCGCGCAGGAGGCGCGACTGATGCGTTGGCACGCACGCGCCGTTCGATCGGCGCCCAGTTGCCACTCAGCTGCCGTTCATCGCCTGAAGCTCGGCGCTGCCTGAGTTGACGTTCAATGGCCTGACGGGCGAGAGCATCGAGCCCGCCGAAGCGCTCACCGCGTTCGCGTTGCATGCCTGCTCGAAGTGCTCGACCGTGTAGTCGACAAAGCGGCGCGTCTTCGCCGGCAGATACTGCCGGCTCGGATAGACGATCGACATGCGCGCATCGGGTTCGTCGATCTCGTAGTCGGGCAAGAGCCGCCGCAAGGTGCCGGCGGCGAAGTCTTCGGCGACGAGCGGCGCGGGCACGATCGCCACGCCCATGCCCGCGAGCGCCGCGAGCCGCACCATCAGCATGTTGTTGACCGCGTAGCCGGGCTGCAGCGTGACCGGCTCCGCGCGCTCGCCGGGCTTGGCGAACTGCCACGTCGCGCTGCGTTCTTCGGGCGGCAGCGCCACCGCCGCATACTGCGCGAGTTGCGCGGGCGTGTTCGGTTCGCCGTGCTCCGCGAGCCAGGCCGGCGACGCGCAGGGTACGAAGGTCGTGGTGCCGAGCGCGCGCTCCACGAACTCGCCGTTCCTTGCCGGCGAGGCACCGACGATGCCCACGTCGAAGCCATCCTCCACGAGATCCACGGGCCGCTCGGCGAGCGTGAGGCGTACGCTCACGCGCGGATAGAGGCGCCGGTAGCCGTCGATGAGCGGCGTGAGCGCGGCGGGCGAGAGCGCGCCCGCGGCGACCACGCGCAGCGTGCCGCTTGGCTCGCTCTGCGTGTGCGCGACGGTGCTCTCCAGATGATCGAGCTCTTCCAGCACGCAGCGGCAGCCTTCCAGATAGCGCTGCCCTGCCTCGGTAAGCGAGAGATTGCGCGTGGTGCGGTTGATGAGGCGGATGTTCAGGTGCGCTTCGAGCATCGCGATCGAGCGCGTGACGAGCGCATTGGACACGTCGAGCTGCTCGGCCGCGCGACGAAAGCTCTGGGTTTGCGCAACCGTGACGAAGACGCGCATGGCGTGTATCTGGTTCATGTTTAGCCTCGCATGCTCAATGCATGGACCGGGTGAGGGACACGGCGACTGCCGACGGACGTGAGCGCCGACGCAGAGTCAAGCCTCGCTTGAGGCCTTTGCCCCTCGTATGCACGACGGCGATAACTGAACAAAAATCATATTGACAGTCTGTCGGAATTACAATATCTATCTCAAAAAGCGGCGCAATTTCGACGATGTGAAATATTCAGAATTCATCCGGCATGGGAATTGAATCAGGAATGCAATGTGCGCGTTCGCGACTTTCAAACGGAAATTGTGTTAGGAATAGTGTTTTTCGTGGCCGGGCACAAGTTCGCGAACGATTGAATTCGGTCGAATCTGACGGGATTTGTAACAGATTTTCCTTGTTTTTCAGTGGATTGTGAGACTTGCCGGCGGGGCATTCACGGCGGTTTAACAAAACGGAAATATGTGCGCCGTGATTTTATTGCTGCGCAATAGATATGTCGCATTGGCGTTGAGTAAGGGTTTGCATTGAGCATCCGTGTTATTTATGGTGCTTTTTCGCTGATTATTCCGAGCTGCTTTCGGGCTAACTAGTATGTAAATCGGCAGGCCAGACATGATCGTCGAATTGCTGAAGTCGCAACCCGAAATCGCCCTGTTCGTGAGCCTCGCGCTCGGTTATCTGATTGGCTCGATCCGCTTCGGGCCGATCGCCCTTGGCGGCGTGTGCGGCACGCTGATCGTCGCGCTCGTGCTCGGGCAGACCGGCGCGCGCATCGCGCCGGACCTGAAGAACATCGCCTTTGCGCTCTTCATCTTCGCGCTCGGGTTCACGGGCGGCCCGCAGTTCTTCGCCAACGTCGGGCGTGGCTGGCGCTACGGCATCCTGTCGGTCATCGAGATCGTTTCGGTCATGACGCTCGTCATGATCGCCGTGGTCGTGATGAAGCTCGACGCGGGTACCGCAGCGGGCCTGCTCGCGGGCGCGGCGACCGAATCGGCGGTGATCGGCACGGCTTCCGAGGCGATCACCAAGCTCGGCCTCGGCGACGCCCAGGTGCGCGCGCTGCAGGCGCATATCGTGACCGCCTATAGCGTGAGCTACCTCTTTGGCCTCATCACCATCGTACTGTTCACGAGCCAGGTCGCGCCGCTGATCCTGCGCGTGAATCTGCGAGAAGAGGCTGCGCGCCTGTTTCGCACGCTCGGCGGCGAGGGCGTGCTCGACGAGGGGCAGCGGCTCGCCCTGCCGCCGCTCGTCGGGCGCGCGTTCCAGGTGGGGCCGGCGGCCGGCACGGCCGTCGCGGCTTTCGAAGCTCGTTTCGGCAACAACATCACCATCGAGCGCGTGCTGCGCGAGGGCCGCCAGATCGACGCCGACGCGCAGTTCGTGCTGCAACCGGGCGACACCGTGTTCATCGCCGGGCGCCGCGAATCCATGGTCGAGGCTTCCGCCGGTCTCGGCGAAGAGGTGTCGGGCGAGGGCTTCGCCAAACTACTCGCGCAGCGCGTGGACGTGATGGTCACCCGGCGCGACGTCAACGGCATCACGCTCGCGCAAATGCGCGAGCGTGCCTCGCCGGAAGCGGGCCGCGGCATCTACGTGGGCGCGATCACGCGGCTCGACACCACGGTGCCCGCATTGCCCGGCACGGTCGTGCATCGCGGCGACGTGCTCACGCTGCTCGGCGCGCCGTCGGACGTGGCGCGCGGCGCGAAGCAACTCGGCTACGTGATCCAGCAGACCCAGAAGACCGACTTCGTCTATCTCGGCCTCGGCGTGCTGTTCGGCATGGTGATCGGGCGCTTCAGCGTGAACGTGGGCGGCGTCTCGCTCGTGCTGGGCACGGGCGGCGGGTGCCTGCTCTCTGGCCTCCTGTTCGGCTGGGCGCGCTCGCATTTCCCCGTGGTGGGCTCGCTGCCCTCCGCGGCCGCCCAGGTGCTCAAGGACTTCGGGCTTGCCACCTTCATCGCGGCAGTCGGCCTCTCGGCCGGCCCCGATGCCATCAAGCTCGTGCGCGAGTACGGTCTCGCGCTGCCGGCGGCCGGCATCCTGATGGTGCTGATTCCCGGGCTCCTTTCACTCTGGATCGGGCGCATGTTTCTCAAGCTCGAAGCGCCCATGCTGCTCGGCGCGATCGCCGGCCAGCAGTGCAGCACGCCGGCGATCAGTGCGCTCGTGGGCGTGGCGGGCAACTCGACTCCCGTGATCGGCTACACGATCACCTATGCTTTATCGAACATTCTCTTGCCGCTCATGGGACCCGTCGTGGTCGGGCTCGCGGCGAAGTTCGGCTGAGATCGGCGGGCAGGGGGACGGCGTCGGGCGCGTGTGCCTCAGCGTCCATTCGCGCGCCGGCGCCTGCGGCTTCGCGCGGCATGTGGTGTTGCGCGCGACCTCGCGCGGCAACACACGACGCTTGCCGGCCATCCTCAACAGCAACGGGCGGTTCTTTCCCAAAGCGAGGGCATGATGGAATGGCTACATGACATCTTTCACAAATCTCCGGAAATCGCGTTGTTTCTCTCGCTGGCGGTCGGCTACTGGATTGGCCAGATCAACTTCGGCAAGTTCCAGCTGGGCGGCGTGGGAGGGTCGCTCATCGCCGCCGTCGTGGTGAGCCAGGTGGGCGTGACGGTCGACAACGGCGTGAAGTCGGTGATGTTCGCCGTGTTCATCTATGCCGTGGGCTACGACTCGGGGCCGGGCTTCTTCAACTCGCTGAACCGCAAGACCCTGCGCGAGATCGCCATGTCCGTGTTCATGGCGCTCGCGGGCCTAGTCACAGTGCTCGTGTGCGCGAAGCTCTTTCATCTGAACAAGGGCCTCGCCGCCGGTCTCGCAGCGGGCGGTATGACGCAGTCGGCGATCATCGGCACGGCCGGCGACGCCATTGCGCGCCTCGGTCTGCCGGCCGACCAGGTGAAGGCCCTGCAGGCCGACGTCGCGGTCGGCTACGCCGTGACCTATGTATTCGGCTCGCTCGGCGCGATCATCGTCTGCGTGAACATCCTGCCGAAGTTCATGGGCCGCGGGCTCAAGGAAGCCTCCATGGACGTCGAGCGCGAGATGTCGGGCTCCGGCGGCTCCGCGGGGCCAGGCCAGGTTACCGCGCTGCCTGAGCTGTTCGGCCGCGTGTACCGGGTGGAGGCGGGCGCCGGCAAGACGGTCAAGCAGATCGAGCTGGCCGAAGGCGATTTCGTTGCGATCGAAAAGGTTCGTCGAGCGGGCAAGGTGCTCGACGCCACGCCCGAGTTCGTCCTGAGCCGCGACGACCTCGTGCTCATCGTGGGCCGGCGCGAGCAGATGGTCGAAGTGGCTACGCTCATCGGGCCGGAGGTGCCGGACTCGGGCGGCTTGAGCCTCGTGATGCAGACGCGCCAGATCGTCTTCACGGCCAAGGGCATGAACCACACGACGATCGCCGAAGTGCGCAAGAACGTCGATCGCGATCTGCGCCACGGCGTGTACATCGAGAAGATCGAGCGAGCGGGCCAGCCCGTGCCGCTCTTGCCGGAGACGAAGCTCGAGCACGGCGACGTGGTGACCGTGTACGGCACCGCCACCGACACGAAGCGCGCAGTCCAGGCCGCCGGCTACGAGCTCGCCTACAGCAACAAGACCGACTTCATCTACATGGGCGTGGGCCTCGTGCTCGGCTTGCTGATCGGCCTTATCGTCGTGAACGTGGCGGGCATTCCGCTCACGCTCGGCTCGGGCGGCGGGTGCCTGCTCGCGGGCCTCCTGTTCGGTTGGATGCGCGGCAAGCATCCGATGTACGGCGTGATGCCGCCTGCCGCCTCGCAACTGCTCAAGGACTTCGGGCTCGCGGCGTTCGTCGCGGTGGTGGGCCTGAACTCGGGCTTGCAGGCGGTCGTGACGATCAAGCAGAGCGGCGTCACGATCTTCCTGCTCGGCGTGGTCGTGACGCTCGTGCCGCTATTTCTCACGATGCTGTTCGGCCGCTACGTGCTCAAGTACAACAACGCGGCGATTCTCGCCGGCGCGCTGTCGGGCGCCCGCAGTGCGAACCCGGCATTCGGCGGCGTTCTCGACAAGGCGGAAAGCGCGGTGCCCACCGTGCCGTTCGCCATCACCTACGCGATCGCCAACGTGCTGCTCACGCTGCTCGGGCCGCTCGTGGTCGGTCTTGCATGACTTGAAGTCAGCGCGGGCCGCTCGCGTGCGGGCGGCCCGTCCCTCGATCCGTCGACATCGCGGGCCGGCGCGCGAGCAGGCACAGGCAAGCGCCACGCGCACGGCACGCGCAACGTCTTCCAATGGAGAGCACCATGGCAACGAAAGCTAAAGACAACGGCGCGAAGCAGAAGTCAGGTCTCGAAGCACTGAGCCCGTTCGAACTGAAAGACGAACTGATCAAGGCGGCAGGCGGCGGCGCGGCCACGCGCCCGGCCAATTTCTCGATGCTCAACGCGGGGCGCGGCAACCCCAACTTCCTCGCCACCATTCCGCGCCACGGCTTCTGGCAGTTGGGCCTCTTCGCCATGCGAGAGTCTGAGCGCTCGTTTGCCTACATGCCAGAGGGCGTGGGCGGTTTTCCGCAACGCCCGGGCATCGTCGAGCGCTTCGACCTGTTCGTGCGCGAGAACAAGGGGCAGCCTGGCATCGCCTTCCTCGCGGGCGCGGTGTCCTACGTAAGAGACCAGCTCGGCCTTTCGGCGGGCGACTTCCTCTACGAGATGGCCGAGGGCATCCTCGCCTGCAACTACCCGGTGCCGGACCGCATTCTCAAGCTCACCGAAATCATCATCGGCCAGTACCTGCGCCGCGAGATGATCGGCAAGCATCCGTTCGTCGGCGAGTTCGACGTGTTCGCGGTGGAAGGCGGCACGGCGGCCATGACGTACATCTTCAACACGATGCGGGAGAACTT